>JAKFVJ010000462.1 GCA_021732245.1 Candidatus Obscuribacterales bacterium
CAATCTTGACAAAATTTAATCTTCGCCCGAACCCGCAAAAGCACGATCCAGAGCCGTTTTACAGGGTTTTTACACCTAGCTAAAGTAGGGATCTCTGCGCGAGGCAGCAATAGCACCAATAGCGAGCATCATTTTGAAAAGTTGGCTGTAGTCTTCGTGAGTTATCTCGACTTCGCGGTCAGCGACTCGTTTTACATGGGGTAAAAGCTCAGCCCCGTCAGCCATGACCGGATCGAACATCACAAGACTGAGTGTCGATGGGCTTTTCGGCTTAAACAACGTCCAGTTATTCTTGTTTTTCAAGGCTTCGCAGGATTCCGAACGAAGCTTGTCCAATACTTGTTTTACCGGCTTAAACACAGCTGAATAACGCGATACTGCTTCTTTGACGGCAACGCAGGAGACATTACCTAATAAGTCTTTTGCTTCCGTACAAACGGCATCATCACCGGCAATCATTGCCACTGGAATATTGAAATGACCGGCTAACGCAGCATTTAATCCTGTTTCGCCAACGGAAACCCCATTGAGTTTTACATCGAGAAAAACTTGCGATCTGTAAGTATGGCTAAGTACACCACGGGCTGTTCCAGCCTTGCTGTGATAGCCCACAAAGATAGCTGCATCTACGCCATCATCGACACCTGAAACCATGGAATAGGGCTTCTGCCAGCCTGAAATTAGTTCAGCCGATTGATGCAGTAGCTCCGGCTTTAAATTACGCATATCAAAGTGCGCGTCATTGACCAAAATTGACTTAGCACCGGCTGCAATTGCGCCTTCAATTACGGCGTTTGCCTCTTGGTGCATGATTTCTAAAGCGCGCGGATAACCAGGCTCGCCTGGCTGCGTTTGACTGGAATGAACGATGCCATTACATCCTTCAAGATCCACCGACAAGTACACGCGCATTTTTCAGCTACCTTTCTAAAATTACCTGCCCCAATATACTCGGTTCATATGAATTAGGAACAGCATTTAACATATTCCCGCTTAGCCATTTTTTACTCAAGGTGTCATGTCAAGGATATGCGTATATAATTTGGTGACTTAAGAGTAGACTTGGGTGGAAATGACCCCAACCAACACAGCTGCCAAGCCTCAGACCCTTCTGCCGTTCACAAAAATGCACGGTTTGGGCAACGACTTTGTCTTGGTCCGCAAGGAGGACCTAGAGTCCTTACAAACCGGCAAGGAAATTCTTGCCGATTGGCAAAATCAGGGAAGCAGCCTTGCTCGCACTTTATGCGACAGACACTTCGGTATAGGGGCTGACGGATTTATCTTAGTGAGTGAACCCAAAGATACGCAATGCGAAGTTGCTTGGACTTTTCTCAACAGCGACGGTTCGCCATCTGATATGTGCGGCAATGGACTTAGATGCCTTGCGTTATTTCATAAGCTAAGCGATCAGCATGAGACAAGTGATTTCTTTGTCGAGACAAATATTGGCGCAATGCCTGTTTCATTCAATGGAGCAGACAACATTACCATCGATCTCAAAGAACCCATTTTGCAGAGCAAGCAAATACCTTTTGCCGGTTCTACCGAACAAGCAGTGAAACAAACTATTGCTGCCGGTGGAAAATCATTTGTCGTTACTTGCGTGAGTATGGGCAATCCTCATTGTGTAATATTTGCGCCGCCTATTGCGGAAAATGAATATTTCGATTACGCGCCGCAAATTCAAGCGCTAAAGGAATTCCCACAAGGCGTAAACGTGGAATTTGTCGAGGTAGTAAATCGCAAAAAAGCGGTAGTAAGAGTATTTGAGCGCGGAGCCGGTCCGACACTGGCTTGCGCAACAGGAGCAGCAGCAACACTGGTTGCCGGTGTCCTTGAAGACAAGTTAGACCGTCAAGCAACAATTGAACTTCCAGGTGGAAGCCTTGAAGTTGAGTGGTCGGACTCAGACAATCACGTCAGGCTCACTGGACCTGCCGCATTTGCTTTTAGTGGGGTTTTTGATATCGGCACCGCTTCTGGGAGGCAAAGCTAATGGACGCACTTCCAGAACATGACCCAACATACGCCGAACAAAGAAGAGATTGGATGCGCAGCAGGCGCGAAAGACGCAACCAAACAAGGTTGGCTCGCCTGCGCCGCCAAGTTTTACGCTATTTTCTCCTGAGTGTCTTACTGGCTGCCGGAATAAGCATTTTTGCCTACGTAGGCTGGGCGCCAATGAATTTTGACAGAGACGTTGTGGTACACGGCAATCAAGTCGTCACAAGAGACCACCTGCGCACAGTGATGGCTCCTTATATAGGGGTTCCACTTTATCGTCTTAATCCACAACCAATTGAGCAGTCTATAAAATCATTGGAAGCAGTACGTTTTGTATTTGTACGCAGATATTTGCTGCCACGTCCGCATTTAGCAGTTGAAATTTTGGAAGAATATCCCTGGGCAAGTTTTGCCACCACTCCCGAATCACCAAATGAAGCTGTAATTGCCCAAACCGGCAAGCTTATTCCGGTTGCCAGATTTCCACTTATTGTCCAACCGGAATTAAGAGTATTTGGTCAACGCGATTTAAAGCTCAATACAGAAAGTGTCACCCAATGGGCAACCTGGGCATCTTATATAGCTGCTCAAACAAATCAAAAGGTTGAGTTTTTCGATCTCAGACAATCAACCGATGTTCGCGCCCAATCAGGCGACCTTTATCTTCGACTAGGTACTGCCAACAACACTTTGACAAAACGCCTGGGCAGATTGTCATCTGTCATACCGGAACTTGGTCCAGTAAGAGACAAGCTCGAATACATCGATCTAACAATAGACAACAACATTCCATTGAAAATTTGCTGCCACGGACATAATAAACTTGAGCGCATGCACCCGATGCCGTCATCAGCTCTTGAAGAACAAGTTGTAGAAGAGAAACATCAGGAAACATCCAGCCGTCCAGGAAGTCCAACACTATAGAAATGCTTACCCATTTGTTGTTAATCGGTTCAGGCGGATTCATCGGCTCAGTGTGCCGTTACTTGCTTAGCCTGACCATTCAAAAAGCTTCTAACGGATTCTTATTTCCACTAGGCACATTGTCTGTAAATTTAATTGGCTGTTTGCTGATTGGCTTACTAGCCGGACTTGCGGAATTTCGTGGATTACTTTCACCTGAAATACGCATGTTTCTATTAATAGGCATTCTTGGCGGATTCACAACCTTTTCGACATTCGGCTATGAGACCTATCAACTATTCAGAGACGGACAAGCTCATTTCGCCGTGATGAATGCCTTGCTATCAGTTGGATTAGGAATTTTAGGCGTATGGGCAGGATTTGTTTTGGCAAGATCAATTTGAGGGACAGGACATGTTAGCCACAGAAGGTTATTTACTAAGAATATTTATCGGAGAAAGCGACAAACAAGAAGGCCGTCCCTTATACGAGTGGATATTAGTCAAGGCAAAAGAAAATGGTCTAAGTGGTGGCACGGTATTTAGAGGAATAGCCGGTTTCGGCGGAAGCAGAAATGGCCAAAGTCGGCCTTTTGGACGGGTTACTAGGCCAATCAACGTTCATTAATGACCGGATTGCGCCTATGGTTCGCACTGACGCAGAGCCAGTCGCTTCCGATATTATCTACAATGCAAACCTGGCC
>JAKFVJ010000244.1 GCA_021732245.1 Candidatus Obscuribacterales bacterium
ACAACCTCTATATCAGAACCAGCAAAAGTATACATTACCAGGGATGTCATGCGAGCAAAATCGTGGCTGACTTGATGTAAGCAAGTGATATCACTTACCGGAAGGGTGGTAGGAGATTATTAGCTTACACAAACAGCAGCAAGGCACAATAGATTGCCTGAAGGCGATAACTGGCGTGGCAGAAGAGTCCTTATTAAATGATGAAACAGAAGAGGACCTGATCGCCAAGATTGGCGATCGAAACATTGTTTCTGAAGACATCGTGGATTGCCTGCTTGTTAGAAAAAACTGGCAAGCAATCGAAGATTGTCTTGATCAGTTTTTCATAGAGGCGGCATGCAATCAATATCACATACAAGCATCGGATGAGGAAGTGTCCACATACATGACCGCCTTCCGACAGAAAAACCAGTTGCTTTCAGTGGAGGATACACGTAACTGGCTTGATAAACATCACTTGGACGATGATGATTTTACGCAACTGTGCCAGTTCGATGTAAGACTAGAGAAATTGAAAGACAAACTCTTTCAAGACAAAATAGATGAGGTCTTTACCTACAAAAAACAAGCTCTTCAAACACTGGAACTGTACAAAATTGTCGTTGCTAATGAGGAAGCGGCACGTGAGATAGTCAGCTCTGTAGTTGAAGGGTCAAGTTTTTTTGAATTTGCACGTAAGTACAGCATCGATAAGGAAACAGCCAAGTCATGCGGCTATACAGGACAGGTTAAGCTAAAGGAACTGCCACCTAATGTGCAGGACTTGCTGATAAAAGGGCAGATTGGCGAAGTCTTGGGACCCTTAAAGGTCAACAAAAATTTCGAGATCTATCTGCTGGATACCATCCAGACGCCCAGCCTGGACGATAATTGCAGAAAACAAGTTATGGATGATTTGTTTGCCGAATGGTTGGCTGACACTAAAGCGCGCACTAACATTGAATTGTTTATATGAACCAAGAATCTCAATCCAACAAATTGCACGCGGTGGAGCCGGACAAGCTGGGCACAGCTGATGTGTCTTCTAGTCGTCGCAGCCCGGTGCGGGTTGAATTCAATATCAATAATGGAATGCTTATTCGCCTGGTCGGCGTTATAGCGATTCTGTTGCTTACTTGGTCGTGGTTTATGGAGCTGGATGAAATCACGCAAGCTCCCGGCGAAATAATCCCGTTTGAGCAAGTGCACCCCATTAGAGCAGGTTTTGACAGCAAGATCGAAGCGATTTATGTCAAACAAGGTGATTACGTGAAAAAGGGGGACGTGTTGCTGAAGCTGGATGCAAAAACTTTTCGTGCCGAATTAGAGAAAGACCAACAAGAGCTTGAACTAGCCAAGCAAGAGCTGGACCGCCACCAACATGCTTGCCAGATCTTAACTGCATACATGAAAGATCCTCACACCATGCCTACTGATCTCTCCAGGGTCAACGAAGTAGCCAGGGCTATTAGCGATCTCTACGCAGCCGGACGACAAATGGAGCGAGCCCAGCTTGATATGCGTTCTACGAGTGAAGACGGAAATAGTATTCCTGAATTCAGCGCTCTAAAATCCCAGCACCAGAGCATCGCCGAAAACCGTAGGCTAAAAGAAGAAGCACTGGCTAATAGAGGCAAGCACTTTTTGCTGGAAGAACAAAAAATCCGCAACCTCATCAATTCCCTTAAACAACAGGTGGATTTGCAGAAGTTAGCAGTGGACAAACAACGTAATTCGCTGGATGGCGCACAGAAACAGCTAGCCGCCTACGAGCGCGTGCTAAAAATAGGCGCTTCCTCAAAAATCGAGTGTCTGGACGCTCGCATCAGGATGGAAGACAGGCAGAAAGACCTGACCTCAGCTGAATCGAAGCAACGCGACCTGGAAGGACAGCTGGAATCAGCTAAACATGAACTGGCTGAACTTCAATCCTCCAATTCCATGCAAATAGCAGAGATGCACGCCGGACTTGGCAACATCGCCAGTTCGACTGCGCAAATAAGAATGCGCATGAGATCTGTTGAACGTGATTACTATGCTTCCAAAGCGTCTTATCACGTAGCTTTACGAGCAGCCAATTCAACATGCGCCAGCGAAATTAGTGAGATAAACAATATCAAAAAACAAATTGAGGAGCTGAATGCCTCAGTCAGTTCGACGGAACGTTCTTATCTCAAAGGAGAACTGCAGGCGCCTGTTGATGGCACCATAGCGCTTATGAATTTTCAGGGCGTGGGTGAAGTGGTGCATCATGGAGACGACATTCTTACCATTGTGCCTACCAACGAGCATCTTGTAGCCTCTGTTAATGTGCCCAACGAGCAAATAGCTTTCCTACACCAGGGTGAATTAGTGAAACTACAGTTTCCTGCTTACCCTTACCAACAATACGGAACCATTCCGGCTAGGATAAGTATGATTGCCGCCTATCCACATGAGGACAAGGAGCATCCCCCTAGCTTCAGGGTTATCCTTGTTCCACAACGTGACTGGATTGTCTGCCGCAATCGCAAAATACCTTTGCGCCAGGGACTGGAAGTTGAAGCACAGCTGGTGCTTCGGAAGCGGCGGCTGCTGATAACACTTTTGAGTCCACTATTACGGTTACAATACGAACATTTTAAGGCATGATCTGTTTGGCAGAGTTGCGAAAGGCACTTGGAGCATGAATCTGGGCACGGCAATTGACTCACAAATAGAAAGTCGCCTGCGCAATCACGAGCTTTGGGCCAACTTAACTGACGCCGAATTTCAGAAATTAGCCCAGAATCTAAGACCGGAAAAGCTGGAACTCGGCGACATGCTGCGCGAAAAATCAGCTTCTGAAATTGACATATTGGCTATCGGTAAAGTGCGTTTATTTAAGCGCTTGGATACTCAAGAACTAACTATTTGCACGCTGGATACAACCGGCGAATGCTTTTCAGACAGCTGGCTTAAAAACATTGACAATGTCGCTGCACGAGCTTCTGAACAATCAGTTATATTGCGGACTGATGCATCCATCCTGCAAGAGTTGGCTCATCAAAACCAGTCATTTGCTAATGCGTTGACACAGTCGCGACAAAACATCGAGCTTCTTGGCTTTCTGCGCACACATGCACCCTTTGACGGCATAGCCCCCAACAAGACAAAAGTTCTAACGCGCTACCTACAAACATTGTCCCTGGCTGTCGGTATTAAACTCGATACCAAAGGACTATACATTATCAAAAGCGGCTCCGCGGAATTTACCGATATCTCGGGCAGTCAAAGCTTTCATGCAGGCGATCACTTTGTCACCGATAATTTCGGACCTTTCAAATGTACCGGGCATGACTTTAAGGTCACAGAGGCAGCGGAATTTATTTTTCTCAGTTCAGATCAATTCACTGCTGTAATCAACCACCACCCAGACATCGCCGAAGCGTTGAGCAATCTTGGACAATCAACTTCTGCAGCACTAAAAGTTATTCCAAGCTCAGGTCCTACACCATCTTACAAACAATCCAATGAACCAAGGACTCCTGAAGCAGTGGAGGAATCATTACCTACAAAGGTAAGCAAGCTTCTGCACCAGTATCCTGTCATTATGCAACAAAGCCAGATGGATTGCGGAATAACCTGTCTGGCTATGGTGGCATTATTTTACGG
>JAKFVJ010000325.1 GCA_021732245.1 Candidatus Obscuribacterales bacterium
AAATAGCTCCTGCCAGCGTGGTTATATTTCCGCCGGCATAAGCAGAAATTGCATCAACAGTGGAAGCTCTGCTAAACAATATATTGGTAGGCAATAAAGTTGTTTGTGCGATGACTGTGTTGTTGCTTGCTACTGTGCCATTTATGTTGAATTGAATAGGCAGACCATCAGAAGTTGTTGGTTGAGCAGTTCTCAATGCTAAGGAACCAACAGTCAGGGCGCTATCCGTGGCAGAACCCAACTGAATAGCGTCAGTTACCACAGCGCCTGCCTCAGTTGTATATGGTGCATTGGTGGGAGCGCCTGCAATGACGGTTATAGAAGATGTATCAACACCGCCTCCTGCAATTAAATCTCCTGGAATTATGACGTGACCACCGCCCGAGCCGGAATACGCTGCAAGTAGGATATTGCCGGCAGTGCCTGTTGTGCAAACATTGCAAGACTTGATTTGCAACCCGGTGCCTCCAACTGAGAAGTCGATGTCTCCACCTGTTGCGGAAGCTCCGTTAACGGTGACGATGCTCGTTGCGCCGCCTGGCGGAGGGCTACCGGAAAGAGTGCTGCTTGTGCCACTGCCACTTGTGATGTTGGCGCCGGCGATCATTGTAATGTCGTACCCTGTCGAGCCGCTGGCGGCGACAATGGAAGTTACTGTTGAACCTGTCGGGATATAGATGCTTCCACCCGAGATAATTGTTAATGCTTCGCCAACTGAGATATTGCCTGTGATTTGAATGTTGCCGGTGTTGAAATATGTCGGATCGCCGGACAGGTTCATTGAGCCGAGTCGCAAGTTGGCAGCGTCTGATGTCACGTGAGCCAAGCCTGCCGTGATATTTGTGATGCCGCTAATTTCGCGGACAGCAATATCAACAGCTCCAGTGCCGGAATAAATATTCATCTCGCGCGACAGATAATCACCGCCATAGAGAGCTGTTGAAACCTTTGAGCCCGCCAAAGTATCGCGAATGTTGATTGAACCATTGAGCGCTTGCAGAACACCGTTCAAGTTGTTGATAGTCATGTTGGCGTTTTGCGCAGCCTGAATGTTGATATTGCCGAGCATTGCCTGCATGACACCAGAGTTTTGAATAGAGCCTTGCAATGCGGTCATGGTTAGACTTTGCATTGCCTGCATTATTGGCGATGGTCCTGTAGCGCCTGCCGGAAGTGAATTCACAATTGAGCCGCCGGCGTACAAATTGAGATTTGCTGAACTGCTTATGACCCCGGCATTGACGATGTTGTTAATGGCGCTCAAATTTAAGGTCAGCGCAGAAAGTGCTGGATTGAGGCTCGCCTGCAGAGCTGTCGGTAACATTGTCGACAAGATAGCGCTCTGGTTGTTGGTAATGTTTTGTGCGGCGATACTTGCTGCCGTCACAGCTGCGTTGGACGTGTAGGCATAATAACTGCCGGAGTTGATGAGATTGCCCGAAAGGTTGACCATTGCAGCGTTTGCCGCGTCATGAAGGGCCGTGACGCCAGTGGGAATGGTCAAGTTGCCAATCATGCTCATCGCCTGATTGACATTAAAAGTGCCTGCCTGCGCTGCTCCTAGATTGGTCAGAATTAGCGATTGGGTGCCGGTTTGCATCACCTGCTGGATAGCCAGGTATTGCGCCGGGGTGACTTGGCTTCCGGCTGTAATGGGCACCTGGGCGCCACCCATTTGAATATTAACGGTCGCTGCTTGTCCTAAATTTTCAACGAGCACCGATGCTTCGGTAGAAGTCAAATCTAGATTAACTGCTGCTGCTGCCGGCTGGGCTGGGGCTTCTTGAGCATAGACCTGTGGGATACCAACGCCTAGACTAGTGACTCCAAAAACGAGCAGAGACAAACACGCAAGCGTTTTACGCATGCCTTGCATTCCGACTACCTCCCTAATTGCCACGACCAGCCAGCCGAAGCGTGTGTCCAACGACGTTCCAGATAAACGATAGCGGGACACGTTTGTTTTGTACCCCTAAGAGAGTCCTATATATCAAGAGTTTAATTTAAAAGCTCATTTCCCAATGAATTTCAGCAGGGCGCAAACTCGTTAGCCGTTTGCTAAGCAAAGTTGTCGCCTTAAGCGTTATGCGGATCGACGATTGGCGATTATAATGTCTCGTCTTATGACGGCATCCAGCTCCGAGAAAAATTCATTCGGCAAATTTCTAAGCTCATTGCGATTATCGCGTGGCTTCAAGAATGTCAGTGAGTATTTGCGCTCCTATCCCATTGGTATCAGTAGCGTGCACTACAGGCATCTTGAAAGTGGTGAACGCAACATCAGTATCGAAGCGGCTAAGCAATTGTGCAAAGGTCTTCAGGCTGAGCCGAAAGCCTTCTATTTCAATCTTTTGAACGATTGGCTACCGGAAGAGATATTGAATTTTTTGGTGCCGTTATCAAATACTCAAGAAGATATCGAAGGTTTATATCGACAGGCAGTAAGCCAAGCCTTTGCGACTCAAATACTTTTCCCCAGCAATGACGCGTGTGACTATTTAGCGTCGCATTTTGATTTGATGGCAGTCTTGTGGTTTATCTATTCTGTCAAGAAGGCGAACCTGTCTGACATTCAGGAGTTGATCTCGAAAAACAGCACATCCCTTACGGCAAAAGATATTGTCGTTGAGTTTGTTCGATTGGGACTTATTCAATATTGTGATCGAAATAATTTCGAGGAAGTTGAGCGCGTTAGACCGCTCATTTCGTTTGCTCACCATCCAATAGGTAAGATTGTTTTGGAGCATGAGGCAAAAAACTTTCAGAATATTCTCGAGAAAGACTCAGAGAAAAACAGCGCTATTTTTTACTGCAATCTAGTGCCAATGACGCCTCAATCTCGCCAAATCATATTTAGTCGCATTCGTGAATTTTTACGAGATGTGAGAAATGCCGCTGAATATAGTTATCTATCGTCTGCCGGCAATGCGGAGCCTGTTTATTATTCAGTCATCTACGCTCCTCGTCTACGGCGGCAAAACTCCGATTAAGATTGACGAGAATTGTTGTTAATCGGAGCAAGCGAAAGCGCCAGCAACTGTGGCTCTTCGCCTGGTGTCTGGTACGACTCGAATTCGGCGCTTAAGTCAGCAATGAGACGTGCAAGTTCATGTTGCTTTTCTTTGGTTAAGCCGGCAACGCCATAGAAACAATTAGAAGCATGGGGATCTGGTATTTTGTGTCCGTTCATTTCTCTAAGTGTTTTTATTGTTTCTTCCGTGACGCGCTGTGCTTGTGTTTCTTTCGGCATAGTGCCGACTTTTTGGTTAATGCGTGCAAGGACAAATTTTTGATATGCATTTTTCAAGGCTAATTGTTTGTCTGCTAATTCTTTAGGATCAACATTTTTGGCAAGGGGAATGAGATTCAAGAAATTGTCTTGAACTTCCTCGGGCAAAATGTCTTTTAGAAGCTGTGAATAGAAGGACAAAATATCGGCATTGAGAGCCTCGCACAATTGCCTGCCCGTCTCTAGCGCTAGATACTTTTTGCCGGATTCAATTTCTGTGTAATAGACATAACCAACAGGCAAATTGTAGTGTCGGACGTATTCACGTATGTTGTTGAATCCACGTTCTTCTCTGAGTGCTTTTAGATACTCGCCCAA
>JAKFVJ010000385.1 GCA_021732245.1 Candidatus Obscuribacterales bacterium
AAAAACGCTCTGGAGGTAGCCAGTTAAATGGTGGCAGTTATGCACGAAGGTTTTTCAATTTTTGGGATATTCGAAAACAATTTACTCAACTGGCTGGTGCTGGTTGGGCTTATTGTCTGGATGTGGTCTACCAAGATGCCGGCAGTTTTTGCGTCGCGCAAAGACGGCATCGATGCAGCTTTGAAAGAAGCTGCCGCAGCAAGGGCTGAAGGTGAAGCATTCTTGGCTGAACAGCAAAAGAAAATTGCTGAAGCTGAGAAAGAAGCATCGCGCATCATCGATGAAGCAAAGCAAGTTGCCATCGAGATGAAGAAGGAAATCGAAGAATCCACCAAGAAAGAACTTGCTGATTTGTCGGTGCGCATTGAGCAAGAAATTGCCAAAGAGCGTCAATTGGCAATTACTGAATTAAGAGCAGTGGCAGCCAAAGCAGCCATTGATTTGACTAAGGAAGCTTTGCCTAAGGCAATTAGCATCAACACCAAGGGCAAATTGCTCAATGATTTCGTTGATCAAATTGAGTCCATGGGTGGCGCCCGCCCAAAGCAATTGGTTGAGAAGTAAGGGAGCTTTATTTACATGAAGTCCGAACATACTAACGTTGCTGAAAGATACGCCGAAGCTGTGCTGGAATTGGCACAGTCAGCCGGCGGTGATCTTGACGAGAAAGTTCTCGCCGATATAACAGCCGTCAACAAAGTTATTGGTGAAGCAAATGATCTAGCTATCATTCTTGCTCACCCAGGTATTCCTGGTGCTGAGAAGAAGAAAATGGTTGTAGATATGTTCAAGAAGCATGTGCAAGAAAGCACACTGCGTCTTCTTGAGCTTCTTATTGATAAGCGTCGCTTCGAACTTTTGCCGCTTATCGAAAGCGAATACAAGAGACTTCTGTTTGCTCGTAAGAATATTGTTTCAGCCACTTTGACCAGTGCTGAACAGCTTGACGGTGCGACAGTTGAAAAAATCAAGAAGAAAATTGCTGATAAACTCGGCAAGAAACTTGAGCTTGATGTCAAAGTGGATCAGTCTCTCATTGGAGGCGCTGTGCTCCGCTTAGGAGATGAAGTCATCGACGGTAGTTTGCTAGGCAAGCTGCAGTCGTTGGAAAAGGTTTTAGTTTCCGTTTAATTCACAAAGTTTAGGAACGAAGTAGAGGATCAAACAAATGGCAATCAGACCGGACGAAATCACTTCCGTATTAAAGACACAATTAGAGCAGTATCGTGCTGCTTTGAACGTTACCAACGTAGGAAGCGTTATCCAGGTAGGTGATGGTATCGCCCGTATTTTCGGGATGGAAAAGGCCATGGCCGGTGAACTTGTTGAGTTTGCTGATGAAGACAAAACCATGGGTATGGTTTTGAACCTCGAAGAAGACAACGTCGGTGTTGTAATTCTTGACGAAGGCAAAAAGATTCAAGAGGGAATGACCGTTAAGACAACCGGTCGTATCGCATCTTGCCCAGTTGGTGAAGCCCTTCTCGGTCGTATCGTCGACCCATTGGGCGTGCCACTCGATGGTAAAGGACCAATTCAAGCAACTGAATTCCGCCCAATCGAATTCAAAGCTCCTGGTATCGTTAGCCGTCAGTCAGTTTGCGAACCATTGATGACAGGTATCTCCGCTATCGACGGTATGATTCCAATCGGTCGTGGTCAGCGTGAACTTATCATTGGCGACCGCCAAACTGGTAAAACAGCTATCGCTGTCGACACAATCATCAACCAAAAGAATCAACCGAATCGTCCTATTTGTATTTACGTAGCTATCGGTCAAAAAGAATCCAACGTAGCTCGTTTGCAGAAGATTCTTGAAGAGCACGGCGCAATGGAATACTCCATCATCGTCAACGCTCCAGCTACAGCATCAGCAGCCATGCAATTCTTGGCACCATACGCAGGAGCTGCTATGGGTGAGTACTTCATGTTCAAAGGTCAACACGCTTTGAACGTATATGATGACTTGTCGAGACATGCTCAAGCCTACCGCGCAATGAGCTTGCTTCTCCGTCGTCCGCCAGGTCGTGAAGCTTATCCAGGTGACGTATTCTATTTGCATAGCCGCCTACTCGAGCGCGCTTCCAAGTTGAGCGAAAAGCTTGGTGGTGGATCGCTTACAGCTTTGCCTATCATCGAAACACAAGCCGGCGACGTTTCCGCATACATTCCGACAAACGTGATTTCAATCACCGACGGTCAGATATTCCTGGAAACAGATTTGTTCTACGCAGGCGTACGCCCAGCTATTAACGCTGGTATTTCCGTATCCCGTGTAGGTGGTGCTGCTCAAACCAAAGCCATGAAGACAGTAGCTGGTAAGTTGCGTCTGGATTTGGCACAGTTCCGTGAATTGGAAGCATTTGCTCAGTTTGCATCCGACTTGGACAAAGCCACACAAGACCAAATCCGCCGTGGTCAAAAGTTGATTGAAGTGTTGAAACAACCTCAGTATCAACCATTGTCCTTGGCTCAACAGGTCTCCATCATCTTTGCTGCTAACAAAGGCGTACTTGATGATGTAGAGAGCAAAGACATCTCCAAGTTCAAGACAGAGTGGTTCAAGTACCTCGCTGCTCAAGGTAAGGAAGTTGAAGCCAAGTTGAACTCTGGCAGCAAGCCGACTGAGCAAGAAGAAAAAGCTCTTCACGATCAACTCGTGAAGTTCAAGGAAAACTTCTTCAAAGCGTAATACGACAAGCGGAGCAAGGGCGGCGAGGAGCCGTCCGCAGCGGAGCGGCCAAAGCATGCCGGAAGGCAAGCGAAGGTGAAGCGAAGCGAAACCGGAGCGATACAAAATGGCAAACCTCAAGGCAATTCGCCGGCGCATTAAAAGCGTTCAGTCCACACAAAAAATCACGAAAGCCATGAAAATGGTGGCCGCGGCCAAAGTACGCCGTGCTCAAGCACGTGTGCTGGCAGCCCGTCCATTTACACAGCGTGTAGTGAAGATGCTCAGAGAAGTGGTGCGTGACACTGCTGCTTTTGATGTGCAGGACTTGCCGCTTTTGCACCGTCGCGAAGTAAAGTCTGTTGGACTCTTGGTAATCACGTCTGATCGTGGTCTGTGTGGTTCGTACAACACAACCATTTTCAGAAAGACGCTGGATAGAATTCAGACTCTGCAAAAAGAAGGCAAGGAAGTCAAACTTATCCTTGTTGGTATGAAGGCAGTTCTCTTCTTCCGTAATATCAAAGTCGAAAAACTAAAGACCTACACATTGCTTCCGGCAATCCCAACAGTTGAAGAAGCAAAGCTAATTGCTGATCAAGCCGGCGAGATGTTCGTCAATGGCACAATTGATGCAGTAGAAATCATTGGTACCGACTTTATTTCCATGCTTCGTTCCGAAGTTATAAATACAAAGTTCTTGCCAGTTGAGATGCCACCGGCAGAAGAGCATATTGCTCTGCAGCCTGAAATGCTTTTTGAGCCAACAGTTCAAGAAGTATTGGAATTGCAACTGCTGCCGAAATACATCGAAAACGTCATCTACCAGGCACTTCTTGAAGCATCTGCTTCTGAGCTTGCCGCCCGTATGACCGCCATGAGCAACGCCTCAACCAACGCTCAAGACTTGATCAACTCGCTGACC
>JAKFVJ010000402.1 GCA_021732245.1 Candidatus Obscuribacterales bacterium
TCGCTTCCATAGGCTGACCAAGATCGCTGTACAACAAGGACCAATCAGCCATAATTCGTCCTTGAATCGACTTGTCGCCAATCTGACGAGCTAATCCAATAGCTTTTGTAAAGTACTGATACGCCGCTTGTCCTTGCTCCGGTCTCTTCAGATCCTTGGACATGACACGACGCATATTCCCCAAGCGCCCCAACGCAATTGCTTGTTCTTTTAAATCTTTGTCGCGCTGCGCAATCCTCACAACCTGCACGTAATCATTTTCAGCCTGGCGATAATTTCTATCAATGATCAAATTAGCATCGCCCGCAGAAATTAGCGCTTCCATCTCTTGCCTGCTTCTACGCTTCGCATCACCTTTCAAAAATATCAGCTGTGATTTGAAATCAATCACCGGCAAGTAATTCTCAAAGAAGGGATTTCCCAGAATCCCCATATTCGCCACGCGCACAAGAGCCTTCGCCTCAGTCGCCGAGGCCGGATCAGCCGCGTACGCAAACCGAATCTTGCGCGCAACTTCATTTCCAAGCGCAACACTTTCTACAGTGATCGCATTTAGTTTCACCGTATTGCCGTCAAGTCCGGCTGCATCAATTGTCTGCTCTACACGAGTACTAGCAAGTTGTTTCGCGACATTCGGCGGCAAGTGGTTGAAGGTGGATCCCGTATCAATCAAAAACTGTACTTCAAACTTACCATCGACAATACCCTTCACCACCGGTCCCTGACGCATCGCAAACGGGACAACAATTGCGCCGGCAGCAGGTTGCACAGTACCGGCTTCGTAAAGCGTCATTGCCTTGCTTCCGTAATCAATACTTACTGCAAATCGCGAAAGAACATTACTACCAAGCACACCAGCTAATCGTCTACCGATGCGTCGCGATTGCGGAGTCAAATCAAGAATAGAAACAGGCACTTCGGCAAGCGAAGCTGATCCAATATCCAATTTTTTCACTCGCGAAGTCGCTACGGACAAATTGCCGGAAGCACCAGTCACCGTCAACTGTCCAACTTTTTGCAGGAGAAATTCCGCTCCAATTTTGCGATCTATGATTGTCTGTCCGGATCCTGTATCAACGAGAAAATCCAAATCTTCGCCACCATTTATTCGGACTTTAGTGATTATTTCTCCACCGTAGTAATCAAATGGAACCGTAACCGGCTGCGACAGATGAACAGCCTCCATCTGCTGCGGTGCTGCAAACAGTTCGTCTTCCAATTGTGTATTGAATACAAATTCATCGATATTTAAATCAAAAGCCAACTGCTTGTTGATCTGCTGCTTGCGTTGAAAAGGCACCATTGTTTCGCCTACCGGCTTGTACATGAGCAAATCATCTTCAACTCGTGCAATTGTCCCCAACTCCGTATCGACCGTGTCATAAGCCAGACCTATAACAAGATTGTTATTCGGATTGACAAAGCATGTCACGACAGCCGAACCCGGCTTTTCAATTTCAATTGCCATAACAGGAACTTGGTGGAAATAAGTCCGGCCAACTAAGCGGAAATGGTAATCAGGATCCATCCAGTGAGAAAGCAGCGATAGCTGATGATCAGCTTCTTCATGCAGCAACTTCAGATCACGCGCCGGCAACTCCATCGTTTGCCCGCCTTGCTGCCGCCAACCTTTTTTGCCATCATAAACCGTAAGCGTATCCGCCTCACCAAGTCGCATTTCAATACGCAACTTGCGACCTTTCGAGTACTGTCTAAACGCAAACGTGTTACTCGCACCCGAGGCAGACTTTACTTGTTGCTTACCGGCTAACGCATACCCCGTATCCCATTGCTTCAACTGTTCGATGCCGCCGTACTTCTTAAGTATCTTTGGCACAATCACATCAATGGAATCCGGCTCCTGCTGCATCACCTCTTGCGCCGTCGGCAAATTCAACTGCAACGCCGGGGTAAGCTGATCCCCGCCATTTTGTTGTTGTTGCGGTTGCTGTTCCTGGCTCGGCGCGCTCTGCCCTTGAACCACCGCCACCTGCGCCCACGCCAAACTGGAACTCGACGACACGAGCGCCATTAGTAAGCTGGTTGCAATTATCGGTCGTCTCATCGGGATTTGTCATTCTGAGCGAAGCGAAGAATCTGCCGTAAGTATAAGACAATCGCCGCTATAAAAGCGAACTTAGTCAACCTACGGCAGATTCTTCGGGCTAAAACCCTCAGAATGACAAAAGGCGACGGTTCTTCGTTCTAAATTACCGCGTCAACGCGACTTCCACGCAATGTCCCTGTTGCGGCAAGACAATTTCCGGCTGCGTCTGTATCAACGCGTGCAACTTCAACCACTGCGACATCAAGTCCTTAACTTGCGACAACGGTATCTGCGTCGCACCATCCGACTTCGCTTTGTCCGGGTTCGGGTGTACTTCCATAAACAAGCCCTGGCAACCAGCAGCGATTGCGGCTTTGGTGAGATACGGAATGTACTGTCTCAATCCACCCGACACAGCACCACCAGCCGACGGCAACTGCACACTGTGCGTCGCATCAAACACAACCGGGCAGCCCGCCTCTTGAATCATCGGTATAGCACGCATGTCGACAACCAAATTGTTGTAACCAAATGTGGTACCACGCTCAGTAACAAACGCATTGAGATTGCCGACCGAGTTCACTTTCTCAACGCTCTTCAACATATCTTTCGGTGCAACAAACTGCCCCTTCTTGATGTTTACCGCTTTGCCCGTTTTAGCAGCAGCAACAACTAAATCTGTCTGACGGCAAAGAAACGCTGGAATCTGAATTACATCAAGTACTTTCCCAGCCGGCTCACACTGTCCGACTTCATGCACATCACTCAAGATTGGCAAACCAAGTTTTTTCTTGATCTCGCCCAACATTTTCAACCCTTCTTCAAGTCCAGGACCCCTGAATGAGTCATTGGCAGTTCTGTTAGCTTTATCGAACGAAGCTTTGAATACGAAAGGAAAGTTCAGTTCTTTGGACAAGTCTTTCATAGCCGACGCGGTGTTATAGATAATGTCCCACGACTCAATAACGCATGGTCCGGCAATTATCAAAAGCGGCTTGTTTGCGCCCAATTCAAAATCGGCAACTTTAACGTTCACTGCACATTCCTCCGTCAGTCCCTCCATTTTACAAAGGACTCGCCTGCTAACATAAGTATCTTTGGAGTTTTTGGTTATTTCTCGCCCATATTTGATTCAGGAAAATGGCATACGCATCGCTCTGCATGTTTTGCCGGGCTCATCCAAAACAGCTTGGGCTGGACTCTATGGCGATAGACTCAAACTCAAACTTACTGAGAAAGCAATCGATGGCGCAGCGAATAATGCACTGATTGCCTTCCTGTCGAAATTTCTCGATCAGCCTAAATCTTCTATAACAATTCTACGTGGACACACCAACAAAGACAAAACTGTTTTTGTTGCAGGCAATACCAAATCAATTATGGAAAAACTTGACGAGCTTCTAGCTAGCGACTACCCAAATGCTTAACAAGTCGATACACGGTGTGTCCTGCGCGCTGCGAGGTCGGCATAACCAAACCCTCTTTAATTGCCTGTGCCAACATCGGTCGCAAAGTGCGAATCTTCTTGAGTTGGCGTGT
>JAKFVJ010000097.1 GCA_021732245.1 Candidatus Obscuribacterales bacterium
CTACCTCCTGCCCTGCAAGTACGTACGCGATTGCGTAGATGAGTGGCTCCAAATCCTCGTCTCTGAGGAGTGAATTGACTTTGGTTTTATCGCCAATCACTTCTTCGATACGAATACCGTCGATCCATTCTTCGTCGACATCGTCTGAGGGCTCACCGTAGAAGTAGTTTTTGGGTAGGAGTTTATCGGATGGATAATCTCCTTTGCCGATCAACACTTCGAGTTCTTTGGGTCGCTGAAGAGTGATGAGCTCTTCAAGCAACACTGGCGTCATACCTTTGACTTTCCGCATCATGTTTTCGATGAGACGTCCGCAGTCAACTGGTTTGGGATTGGCAAACCTGTTGCCGAAGTTGACGAGAAGATCGCGAATTTGCTTTTGTCGCTTCTTTCGTTTGTGTTTGTCTTCTTTAGACATGGGATTTCATCCTTTTTGTGGTGTGTGATATTTGGCTCTAGCACGTGCGACTGTTTGGTCGAACAGGTCGTCCAGCGGTTGGTTTATTCCGCGAAGACCTGCGACCACGGCTACTGCCCAGTCCAAATAGCGGTTGACTCGTTTTACGCTCCAGCCTTTTGGTTTGTTGCTAATTAAGTCGGCGACATTGCTTATTTTGTCGGCAATCTTGATGAGCTTCGCGGCGGTTGATTTGTGTGGAGCGTTCAGAATTTGCAATTTCTTGCGCTTCTGTTTTGGAAGTGACTTGTCGTCAGTGCACTCGATTACGTAAGCGAGCACATCTATGCCAAAGGCATCTTCGATTTCCTGTCCTTTTGTGCCGGTGTCTTCAATTGTGTCGTGCAGCACGGCAGCGACGAGAGTATCCGTGTCGGTAATCCCGCCGATGGAAGTGAGCAGACTCATTACAGCGACGGGATGAACAATGTAGGGTGTGCCTACTTTGTCTTTTCTTGGCTGATCTTTGTGCTTGTTGGTGGTGAAGTGGATTGCTTCGCTAATGCGATCTCTGTTTTTGATTTTGTCGGGTTTCTTTGATTTCATGTGTCCACCTAAAAAGAAGCGGGCAGCCTCAAAGAAGCTGCCCGCTAGAGGGAAGGGCGGATGGTGAGTCCGCCCCGGTGTCAACGACTACCTGACGATTGCTCGGCTAAGCCAGAAAGCGCGGACGCTTCTGTAGCTGTTGAGCAATTTGGTCTGCATCGAGACACTTGTCGGTTGTGCCACCACTGGTGCGTGCACGGTAACAGGCACAGCCGGTACGCTCGGCATCATTATTGGCTGAGCGATTGCGGCGCCGACGCCTGAGGACAAACTCGCTGCAATGGCGATGGCTACGATGTTTTTCTTCATATGCACTTCTCCTAAGAAGTAGTTGTTTGATACTTCCAGTCACGAGACTGAAAGACTTGCGTGCGGATTTGCTTTTGCATACCGCTTCCGGTTTTAGTTAATTCGAATTTCCGCTAGACCGCTCTTGTCGCGCGATATGTTGTTGTAGTTACCTCCGCAACTGATTCTGGAGTTTCCTGATGCCTGTGCTGAGGTTCTCAGCGTGGCGCTACCAGACTCAATTGCAATCCGTGATATGCCGGAGCAGTCCATGTCCAGAGTGCCGGTATCGAGATAGGTGGCGCTAAATTTCGCGTTTCCTGACGTTGATAGATAAGCTATCGGACAATCACCTTTGTCCAAGTTGACCTTTGATATTCCTGAGAGGTCGCACTTAAGCTCATCAACTCTCACGGACCCTATTTTTAATTTGGCTGTTCCGCTCAAAGTTAACTTCAAACTCAAACCAGACCAGCAGTCGAGACTTGTACTTGATATACCTGAACCGTCGAGCTGCAATTGGCCTGGGTAGTTGTATGGAACAGTTATTCGAAGTCGGTTGCGATCTTTCGGCGGGGAAGAATTATCTCCTTCTGCAGGCTTGCCGTCCACGAACACTTTGCCGTTGACGATACTGACACTGTTGCCGGTGTATGTTTTGCCATTGACGGAAATTGTGTTTCTGCCACCAATGTTGGATTGATATACATTTGATATGCAGTTGCCTGAGGTATCTTTCTCCTTGATGGTAAGGCGATCTCCTTGTTGGCTTATGTCAAATTCATCAGGGTTGTTGGTCTCGATGAGAATGTCCTGTACGTCGCGGTGCTGAATGGTCACTTGCGCAGTGTGTACTCCGACTTTTAGCTCTGTGGTTGATGCAGGTGCAGTGCTTGTCTTGGACATTGGTGAATTCTCCTTTGTGTCTCTTTTGGGTGTTTCAGCTTTGAACGCAATCCAGACGATTAAATAGGATGCAACGAGAGCGAAGATTGAGCAGAAGAGCATGGTTAGAATTACGTACATTGAACCTCCTGTTTGGTTTGAAGCTTAGCTAGTTGTGAACGTAGCCAAGTTTGGCGAATTGGTTCGGATTTCTTGGTGGCGAGGACTTGGGACTCTTTGTTGAGTACTTCGGTCTCGTAGTCTTTTGCCTGTGCGTACTTGCTTTCGGCTTCCGCTAGTTGCTTGCGAGCGAAAGCTTCTACTCCAACTTGACCTTGCTGTTGTTGCACCTTGGCGCGCGCATAGTTGGTTTGCGCGTGCTTGAGTGCGACTTCGGCTTCGATGAGTTGTCTGCTTGCCAGCGCTTTTATTCCGTGTAATTCGTTGTAGTGACGAGTCGCAACGTATTCAAGCGCTTCGGAGTTGTCTAGTTGGATTTGCAAGAGTGTGGCGGCTGTGTCCAAGTCTCCGTTGTCTTCGAGTCGGGCAAGTAAGAGTTCTAGTACTTCCGGACGGAAAACCGTGTCGGACATGAGAGCGTCAAGGAAATTCGGTAGTTTGATACGCGATTCTTCGCTCATTTATTTCTCCTTTGTGGGTTTGGGACGTAAGGACGGGCGCATGCAATGCGCCCCTACGGAGCAGCCTTGTTTGTTTACGCGGATTGCATGCGCCCCTACAAAGCAGCCGGCGTATTGCGTGCGCCCTGTGGAAGAATCTCACGTCTTTAATACGTGAGATTCTTCCTCGCTTCGCTCGTCAGAATGACGAGTTAGGTGTTCAGGACACTCTGGAATTTTCGGCTTTCGATGATTGCCGCGACTTGGACATCTTTGTCGGTCGAAATAGCTACCGCCTTTTTATAGGTGGTGAGCCAATCCGATTCGAATCCGAAGAATCCGAAGCCGAGCTTGCCTTCGCTATCCACTGGGCGGACACCGATGTGTCGGGTCTTGAACTTGCCGACTCGCACGTCAATTACTGTCGTTTTTTTGCCGACTTTGGCGAATGCTTCTTGAACCAGCTTTACGGTGCTGTCGACATTTTCTCGGTCTGCTTGACTGAGAGTTCTTGGAGTGCCGTTGCCCTTCTTGCGTGCGTCTTTGTTGTTTTGGTTGTACTCCCGAGAGTTGTGAGCGTATGGTGCGCGTTCGTTGTGTTTAGTCATTTCGTTCTCCTTGTTTGTATGAAAAACCCCAGACACGATGCCTGGGGTTTTTAGTTGATGTTTTTTCGTTTGAACCACTTTTGAATGTGGTCGATGAGATCCTGCAGCCCGTTGTATTCGGCAAGGGGACTGGAAGATTTCTTGGCGATGTCTGCTAGCGACTCTCC
>JAKFVJ010000093.1 GCA_021732245.1 Candidatus Obscuribacterales bacterium
GGACCGCGAATGTACAAGTGTTACATTGACATCGGACTCGGAAAAGTTTGCGTAGTAACGACTACTGCGCACGATGAAATCATAGATTTCACCAGCCACTTCAACACCACTAAAACCACCGCCTACAACAACAAATGTAAGAAGACGGCTCTTCATTTCTTGATGAGAGCAGGTCTCGGCTTTTTCCATTTGGTTGATGATATGCACTTGTAAGGCAAGCGCATCGCCGGCTGTTTTCATGGGAAAGGCATGGTCGGCCATTCCAGGCACGACTGCCAAATTGGATGTGGTGCCACAAGCGATAACCAGCTGATCGTATGGCATGGATTGAGTGCCGCCATCGGCGCTCTCATAACAAACTTCATTGCTATTGAGATTTATTTCTGTAACTTCTTCCATGCGGATGAGCGTATCTTTGAGAAGCTGTCTCAATGGTGCCGCCATATCTTTTGGGTTAATTGAGGCGGAAGCCACTTCGGCTAAAAGCGGATGAAAAACCATGTGGTTTTCATTGGCAAACAGGACAATTTCACACTGGTTTTTGGCGAGCTTCTTTCGCAAGGTCGAGATACACTTGACGCCTGCGAACCCACCACCAATTACAACAATTCTCTTGGTCATCATTATTTCTCTAAGCGGACAACGGCAAACTTGACGTGAACAGTATCATTACTGGTATCGGCAAGGGGTTTGCCGTCAGCACCAATGCCGAAAAATGCAATCAGGTCACCTTTGCTATTTCCCACGCCAACAATGGTGCCGGGAATTCCTCGCCAGTCCGCTGGAGGATTGCAGCGATAAAGGTCAATTCGCTCATCATCCAATGTCTTGTCCGACATATAGCGAAAGTCTACATCGGCCATCATTCTCTCTTCTAATCTAATGTTGCGCACTAAAGGCTGGCGATCTTCATAATAGGGATTGGTTAAACGTCCGTCCAAAGCTTTTCTTACGACTGGTAGCATCTCGCCGCCAAACATATTAAAAGCAGGGAAGACACCGTTCTTGTGAGCGTATTCTGTAAAACCTTCGCTGACAGCTTGTACTTGCTCCCAAAAGACGGTATCAGCCTGTTCCATGCTTGGTTGGCACGAGACCGGTTTGATGAGTTGCAATAGCATTATCAAGACCAAGCCGGTTTTGGCAATTAAGGAAGTTGTTAAATGATTAAATCGCATTGTGACAATCGTAGCATTTGCTAAACGAGATCGATTAGACGATGGGAGCTAGGTGTTGCTTTTTGCAAATTTTCTTGTGTGTACATTGTACGTACAAGAAAAACCAAGAAAAGGCACATTAGATCATCAACAATAGCTATCTTTTGGGGATTACGGTCTCTGACAGCCTGTATGCCGTCTTTGACTTCCTTCTGTTCCCATTTTTCTGAATGTATACCAGGCGCCCAATTATTCGAACCTGTTGTATGAAATCTGTAGGCAGTCTACTTTTCGCTAATACTTTTAAGACTCTGTAAGCCTTGCTCGAAGTCCTTGCCGCACATTTCATCCATGTTAAAAAAGGTCTGCATTACCTTGCACATGAATTCATTTGGTCCATACATTAACCAGGTGACTTCCGTTGTGTCGCCTTTTGGCTGAAGATTAAACTCAACGGTATTGTGAGCCTTGAATGGCTTCAAGAAGTCCAGGCTGATGGTTACGTTGGTGGGTTCAGTAATGTTAGTAATTTCCATGCGACCCTTGCCAATTTCATCATTGCCTTCCCACTCATAGGCGGCTCCTTTGCCACTTTCCGGACCGATGTAGGTCCTTTTCATGTTAGGGTCTTTCTTCTCATAGGGTGACAATGAGCCGAAGTCATGCAGGTTGTTTATATAGGGAAAGATCTTTTCGGCAGGAGCGTTAATGGTGATTGAGCGTTGTATGCGAAACGTGTCCGGTTTGCTTGCGCAGTAGGCAAGAAAACCAATAATTGCTATGGCAAAAACAACGGCAATTTTCTTCAGCACAGTGAATCTCCTAAATTAGCGCATTTAAGTATAGCCTGTCGTAGGTTTGTAGATGGGCGCAGCGTAGTTTCCCCATTGTGAAGGCTTGGCAAATGGCATTAAATGTTGCCAGTGCAGAAGTAGTCATTAAGGTGACTTTAGGAGATGGGCATGGCAAGCAAAGATTTCAGCGAGCTACGCGAAAGAGTCGGTGCGCCGAATACGGCAAGTAGCGTCGAGGTAAAGCTGCACGATGCGGTCTACAATTTTGGTCGTGCCAAATATCCTGGACTGGATGCACATCTAGGTGCTATATGTGTAGTTAATGGCTGGTTGGACAAAGTTAAGGTGCATGTTGATGAAAAGACAGGCAAGCGTACATACAAGCTGCCGTACATACACCCTGGACAGAAGGTCAAAATGGCGGAAGCCAGCAAGGCCAAAGAGTTGGATAAGATAGCGATAGAATATTGGCACAAGAAGTACCCAATTAAGGCTAAGCCTACAGCACCAAAGTCCCCTGATAATCCAAAAGATTCAAAAGAATCTGTGCCGACACCGTCGCCTGCTAAGGATAAGAGAGTAAGTGAAGTTGAGGCAGCAAAGAAGGCTGCCCAGGATTTGCAGACTGACTTGATGGGACGCAACGCTCAACTCGATAAGGGAATTGGCTCAGTATTTGGGCATGGGGCAGATGCGCTAGAAAATTTATATGGTCATGGATCTGACAAGGTCAGAAAATCCCTAAATGAAAAGCAAAACCAAATTAAGGCAATGGGTAAGTATGCCAATGAAGGTAAGCTTGATGAGTTTGGTAGTGTCCATAAAAGCCTGACAGGAGTTGATTTTGATCCCAGCAAGAAGACAGCCAAGCTGAATGTTGAGCAAGACTTCCAAGAATTCAAAAAGCATCACACAGCCGGTGTCGAGAATCTTACAGAATTAGCAACCGTCGGAGCCAATTGGGGCTTGATGGCATATTTGGGCAAGGCCAAAGGAATGGCTGACCTGGCTAAGCAGGCTTTATTGATGACCGGGTTCGGTGGTGCTGTGAAGATAGGGCTTAAAGGTATCGAACACGGCAATTTGAGTACTGGGGCAGAGGACTTCCGCACCGGTGCTATTTCCGGATTTGGCTTCTTTGCCGCCGATAAGATAACGCATCATGTTGCATCTAAGTTCCAGGGACAAGGCTTCGGTCGAGCAATTTATAGAGGAGCAGCATCTGGAGCAGCCGGTGGTGGAATTTATGGTGCCATCGAGGCTCCAAATATGGGCTATGCTCACGCTAACAATGAAGGTCGCAATTACGATGTAGGACATGCACTTAGTGACGGCGCCTATGGCCTTGCCGGTGGTACAGTAACCGGAGGAACTTTAGGAGCCCTATTCGGCGCTGCAGGACACGGTTGGCGTACATGGCGCGCCGGTCAAACACCACCGATGAAAAATATTGGTGCTTCGGCAAAACCAGGTGCACTGCCAGGTGGGTCCAGCTCACCAACGTCCGGCTTTGTACGACCAGGTGCGGCGTCAGCGGAAGGCGGACTAGGCACAGGCAAGACTGCGCCGCAAGCAGAGGCTCCACCACCGCAAGGCGAAACTCCGCCACCGGAAGCTGA
>JAKFVJ010000232.1 GCA_021732245.1 Candidatus Obscuribacterales bacterium
GTACTAGCCGGACAGGTAAAACCAAAGATCCTCTTGTCAACCCTTAAGTTACTATAATCAGAGGATCTTTTATCGGCAATTAGATCTAAAATGACATCCGCTCTAAAGGAGGGCTGCATGTTCTTTGCCTCCTATTTTATGAATTCGCCCCTATCCGGCATCCAACTCGATCTCGGGTTGGAGTTTTTGCCTAATCTCTTACTAGCAGTCATTTTGGGCGCCGCTCTGGGTTACGAGCGCAGACGCCGCCAAAAAGTTGCCGGTCTTCGTACCTTGATGGTCATAAGCTTGGCTTCATGCGTGCTGACGCTTTGCGGCGTGAGGGCCGCAGCGGGCGCTTCTCATGCAGACCCTACCCGCATTGCCGGACAAATACTTTCAGGAATTGGGTTTCTCGGCGCCGGCGTAATTTTGCGCCAGGGTTTCATTACTTCAGGCGTGACCACTGCCGCCACGATTTTGCTCGTCACGGGCGTGGGCATGGCTTGCGGTTTCGGTCAGTATTCATTAGCAATTTCAGTAACCCTCGTTGATCTTCTGGCACTGCTCATCACAACCAAATACATCAAAGGTTCCGGACAGCGCAGTGAATTGAGTAACGACAACTCTCCAATTAAGTTCTCTTGCCGCCCTGAAGAATTTGCAGGGATAAGAGCATTGCTCGGTGACGACTACAAACTTATTTCAGTGATGCGCAAAGATGATTTGTTGAAAGTGACAGTCGGTACCTCCCTTTCGCCTGAGCAAAGAGAAAAGGTGCTCGACCGTATCGTCAGCACACCAGAATTGCTTGCCCTAGAAACAACTATTCGAGACTAAGGTACAGCGATACCGTTGTAGTCGGTATTTTCAATTACGCGTCCGCTGGCAACAACGGGCAATTCGTTGTTGGACATTTGCTGGGCAGCTGCCGTCCATTTCTGTGTCGGGTCTTTGAATAGAGGCGAACGGAAATCTGTTAAGTCCGATGTCGGCGAATAGGTATAGCCTGTGTAGCCGCCACTAAGTCTTGGTGCTTCGGAGAACATAACTGCCAATGAACTTGCAACATGTCTTTGACTGGATGTGGCGTTTCTTGTTACGGTAGCGCCGTTTACGACCATTGTCGTCGAACCGCCACCGTCAAGATTCATTGCTTCAACAGCACCCATCTGTTGCAAGAATTTTGCAACATCCCAAAGCGTATGTGGTCCTTCTACAGTCAACAACAAAAGATGATTGTCGTTGGTGACACCAACCGCGGTGCGAGCGCGAATGCCGGCACCGGTCCAATTTCCACGGAAACGCTCATCAGCAACATCCAAATATATTTGACCATTCTTGATTAAGGTCGGTCCGCCACTGACTGCATAAACTACATCTTGCCAGTCATTAGGAGTTGTCTTCCAGGAAATGTGTACATAATCACCAAGTTTCAATTTTGCAATATCGCCTGATTTGGTGTCAGTCAAAACATAACCACCTAAAGGAATGGTCAGCGAACGCACGCCTTTACCTACAACTTCGCCGCGATTGTTGACGGCAACAAGACTTCCGTCATAAGCCATCTGCACATAATTGCCCCAACGGCGAGTATAAACAATAAGATGAGCGCCTTTGCGTCTTGGTTGATTGATGTTGTTTACCCATGCGCTTGGCACATTAGGATTGGACGACACCATGCGACCAAACAAATCAACTCTGTCGATACGCACATATCCGGCAGAATTGATTCCCAAAGAAACACGATTATAAATTGGCCCGGCTACCCATTCGCCATCTACTATTAAGGTACCTAACGGTGTGCCGTCCTTTTTAAAATAATTTGCGTTGACCGCCGCTAGTGCTCGCGCGCGACGAGCATGGTGTTCGACACCTGCTAATTGATTGAAGGAGTCACCTGCCAAAACAGGACGCACCTTAACAGGAGCATGCGCCGTGTCCACATCAACCAAATTGATGTTCAACGCACCTCTATAAGATTTGTACAAAACACCAGGAGCCAACTCGCGCGTGGATAGACGATCAATAAATGCTTGCGGCTGAATTGCCTGAACAGGAGCTGGTGCTTTTGCCTTCGCTACCTTATGTAATTTCTTTCGATAAATAGGATGCTTGTGAGCCGACACACCATGTCCGGATCGCACAACCATGCGAGCCTTAAATGAGGAGTTCGGAATTGGAGTCATAACGGGTCCAATCGCCTGGGCTTGCGATACAACTCCCAGACCTGCCACTGAACCAACAAGCATCACGAGCGATAAAGTAAAACAAGAAAAGAAAACCCGCGGTGCCACCCTCATGCACAGTCTCCTAGCTAATTAAAATCCCCGCCTATCCGCCATATACCCAAATATTAGCGGCGGATAACAAATATGCAAGGGAAATCTTTTGGATACCCTCTCAATAAACCTAGTTTCCAAGAGGGTTTCGCCGTTTTTTGGTTTTGTGCCGTGGAATAACCAATTTATGTCAAAGGTTACTTTGGGCATGATTGGGCTGGGAACGGTCGGGCAAGGAGTTGTTCGGCTGCTTTGTGGCAACAAGAATTTGGTCTTAAAAAAGGTAGCGGTCGCCAATCTCGCAAAGGACAGGCAAGTCGAATTACCTGGCTCATGCGAACTAACAAGCGATGTTTCTGCACTTCTCAACGACCCGGAAATAGAAATCTTGATCGAGGTGATGGGTGGTGAAAAGCCCGCGTTGGACTTCATGCTGCAAGCCATCGAAAAACGCAAACACATTATCACCGCCAACAAAGAAGTCTTAGCCAAGCATGGGCCGACACTCTTTGAAAAAGCCCGCGCTAAAGGAGTGGACATTTTCTTTGAAGCGGCAGTGGCTGGAGGTCTGCCTTTAATCTCCACCATCCATAAGGGACTTGAAGCCAACGAAATTTCTTCGGTTGTCGGAATAATGAACGGCACGACCAATTACATTCTGTCGCAAATGACAGAGAAAGGAATTGGTTTTGATGTTGCTTTGGCCGATGCTCAAAAGCAAGGATTTGCCGAGGCAGATCCAACTGCCGACGTCGACGGACATGATGTGTCCTATAAACTTTCGATTTTATCAGCATTAGCTTATGGCCGCTTTGCAAAACCATCTGAGATCTATAAAGAAAGCATTCGCAAAATCAATTTCGACGACATAAAAATTGCCGGCGATCTAGGTTTTGCAATCAAGTTAATCGGCATCACCAAAGAAATAGACGGACAATTGAATGTTTTAGTTGCGCCGATGCTGGTTCCATCAAGTCATGTTTTGGCAGCAGTCTCCTCAGCAAATAACGGCATTCTCGTTAACGGTTCAGCGGTTGGTGAAATCGTCATGGTTGGACCAGGTGCCGGACAAATGCCCACTGCTTCGGCAATTGTCGGTGACACAATAAATTTAGCCAACGCACTGCAGCTTCCCGATTTCTCTAGTTATTTACAACCGGAAATTGAAACCGATTGGGCTGCCGTAAAAGAAGCCTCAACCTGGCGATCACCTTATTACTTGCATTTGATCGTTGCTGACACACCTGGCGTCATCGGCCATCTTGGCACTATTTTCGGCGAGCAT
>JAKFVJ010000230.1 GCA_021732245.1 Candidatus Obscuribacterales bacterium
GAAAGTTTCAACATAAACCGCTAAAACGAGCTTATAACGTTAAGAGATCATTGATTCTTAATATGCATTATTCAAATACGGGAATGGACTATTCAATAAATTCAACCGATAGGATGATACTTGCCAATTGCCCGTATGAAATGATTGAACTGGCAACTTTAGTGCTTTAGGCTATTTACATGCAAAAATCAATGCAACTAAAAAAGAGCAACTGTCGGAAACAACAAGAAGATTGCGCCGGAGTTGCAATTATCAGTATAGGCAATGTGCTTCGACAGGACGACGGTATAGGCTTAGCCGTTCTGGATAGGCTTTGCGAAGAAATTACTTACCCATTTTGCCGTTTTGATTTAGATTGCTACAGCAACCACCTCATTGACTGTCTGAAAGGTCATAACCTGGCGATTATTGTTGATTCGACACTCAATCAAGGGAACCCCGGCAATGTCACACTCATCGACTTAAATGCGGCAATCAAACATAGACAGACATTAAGGCTTAATTCCTGCCACGCATTGTCACTACTTGACGAATTGCAGCTAGCTCAATGGCAAAGCCGATTGCCGGAAAAACTTTATTTCTTCGGAGTTGAAGCAAATAATACAGACTGGACCGAGGGCTTGACACCGATATTAGAGAAGCAACTACCCTTAATTACCCAACAACTAAAAGAGGCTCTAGATATATTGAGCCCAAGTAACAGCCATGCATGAAACCGCAATAGCTAAAGCCATATTAGATCGTATTACTGATCGTCTAAATAACTTGCATCACGCCTCTAATGCAACAGCAGTCGAAGTTCGTGTGGGAGAATTTCGCAATGTGGATCCTGAAAGCTTATCTTTTGCTTTCGACAGTCTCAAGAAGGAATATCCAACCTGTATAGCCTGTGCCCTAAATCTAGAATTAATTGAAACAAGGGCTCTTTGCAAGGATGGTCGTCACGAGTACAAAGCATCTGCTGACAATGCCTATCGCTGTCCTAATTGCGGCAGTGCAATCGGCACATTGGTATCCGGGAAAGAACTGGACATAACAAAAATTGTCGTTTCTCAAAACAAGTAATAGAATTTTCAAGGGAGACATATGCACGGACCAACCGAATTACACATACTGGAAAGACTCTTAGAAGACAACGAGCAGTTGGCTTCTCATAATCAAGAGCACTTCGACGAATTGGGTTTATTGGCTGTCAATTTGATGAGCGCTCCTGGTGCGGGCAAAACTTCACTGATCAAATCCACCGCCAAGCTAATGCCGGCTGACTGTCCGATTGCCGTCATTGAAGGAGATATGGTCGGCGAGCTGGATGTAGAACGTTTGCGTGAAGACAATATACCCGCCTATCAGATTTCGACAGGTAGAGCTTGCCATTTAGATGCCCAAATGGTAGCGCAACTTTTGCATACCACTAAGTTGCCTGATTGTAAGATTTTATTTTTAGAAAACGTCGGCAATCTGGTCTGTCCTGCTGAATTTCCTTTAGGAGAACACTTGCGAATCGTACTTCTCTCAATAACTGAAGGCGATGACAAACCAATTAAGTATCCGGTTATTTTTCACAACTGCGACGCGGTCATTTTCACCAAGTCTGATTTATTGCCATTTTGTAAGTTCTCGCTTGAAAAAGCCAAGGACGCAATAAGCAGTCTCAATCCGGCAGTTGAATTTTTTGTTGTATCAACTATTTCCGGCGACGGTTTGCCACAGTGGCGCAACTGGATAGTTGAAAAAGCAAATAAGAAGATATCTCACCTACATATTGGACTCTAACCATGTGCATCACCATGCCCGCTAAAATTGTCTCAATCATCGGTCAAATAGCAACGGTCGAACAAAAAGGCATGGAACGAGAAGTATTATTGGCAGTACCCCAAGCATCTGTAGGCGACTTTGCTTTGGTTTATGGTAATGCTGTAATTGCCTTAATTAGCGAAGCAGAAGCAAGTGAATCAACTGCGCTGATTACCCGATTAGAGGAGGCGGCCCGCCGGGCTTGATTTTTTAATGGAACGATTTTATTGTTTTTCCAAAGACAAATTCCTTGATTTTTTCAAGGCACTCGAATCATTCGGTACTGTGCAAGCACCGGTTAGGGTGACAGATCAATCCTTCGCATTTCGTGCGGTAAAGGAGCCAAAAGAAATTGCCTTTGAGGCACTTAGGACAATCCTGCCGCCTAAAAAATTCTTTTATCCCGGACGCGAAACTCTGGTCAGCTGGCAAGGCAATGAAGTTAAGGATCATCAACCGGAAATTCAAAAGCAGGTTCTATTCGGTGTTCATCCATGCGATCTTGCCGGACTTGGCATTATGGACACTATTTTTTCGGCTGACCCCCAAGACAATCATTACTTGTTGAGACGCGAGGCAACAATTGTTGTCGGATTATCTTGCATGCCGGATAAACACTGCTTCTGCAAGTCCATGGGAACTGATACACCTGACAGTTCGGCGTATGACATATTTTTGACGGACATTGGCGAGGAATACTTTATTGAAATTAAAACGCCAAGAGCCTATTCATTGTTTGAGAATGATCAATTGCTTCTTAAGCCTATAACAGAAGAGCATCGGGAAAAATACAAAGACTTCTGGCTAAAACGTTCAGAAGCTTTTCAGATTGGGTTTGCTTCCGATAATTTACGCGCCACCATGGACATGGAATGGGACAATCCTATCTGGGACGAGTTAGGTAATCGCTGTTTGAGTTGCGGCAATTGTGTACCTGTTTGTCCAACTTGCTATTGCTTCGACGTTATTGACGTCGCCAGTCTTCACGAAGACGGCGGTGAGCGCATTCGCGAGTGGGATGCTTGCCAATTTACCGGTTTTGCCAAAGTTGCAGGGGATTTCAATTTCCGTCCGGGTCCTGTTGATCGCTTAAAATTCTGGTATCGTCACAAATTGCACGGCTTTGAAGATCCGCACGGCATGCCGACTTGTGTTGGTTGCGGTCGCTGTACAGTGTCCTGCCCTTCAGGTATAGACGATATCGTCGGCACCGTTTTGCGCTTGCAGGCAAAAGTGGAAGAAGAGCCAAAGAAGGGACCAGCTAATGATAAGTAGCCCTTTTTTACCGACAAAAGCAACTATCCGTTCGATGATCCCACTAGCTCCGGATAATTACTTGTTTCAACTACAATTGTCTGATGCTCCGATGCGCGATTGCCGTCCAGGACAATTCATTGAGCTTTGGGTACCCGGAGTTGGTGAGTGTCCAATTTCGGTGTGCTCAGGAAGTGTAGATGGCATGATGGAGCTTTGCATCCGCCAAGTCGGCCGTGTCACCACTGCTCTTTTTCAAAAGCAAGAAGGAGACTGGATTGGCCTGCGTGGTCCATATGGGGAAGGATTTCCCCTGGATGAGTATAAAGGCAAAGATCTAGTCTTAATAGCCGGCGGACTGGGAGTGGCCCCTATACGGTCGCTTTGGCAATATATTTTGGACAATCGAGATGACTTTGGAAAACTAATAATTATTTACGGCATGCGTCATTCAATTGATCTGCTCTTTCGAGCGGAGTTTAAGATTCTTATGCGCA
>JAKFVJ010000294.1 GCA_021732245.1 Candidatus Obscuribacterales bacterium
GGAGGTAGTTAGCCGCATTGGAATACGACCAAGCGCGCTCATCAATCGCCTGCGCCAACCTGATACAGGCACGTTCCATTAGCTCGTCACTGCGGTACTGAGCTGATGAGAGGACATAAGGCTCGACCGATTCTTTGGAGATGGATAATGTCGCTACTTTTGACATTGGTGAGAATTGGAAGAATGCAACTGTTGCAATTAGCGATAGCAAAATGAAACCAGCTGTAGTAAGCGACTTTCGGTAGTTTAGATTCTTTTTTTGTCTTTTTAATTGACGTGAGTTCAGCTCCATACAGGACTGAAGCCAGTCTGACTCAGACGTATTAGGGTGTTTCACAAGTTCGGTCAGCTCTGTATCGGAAAAGTCTGAATAGGATTTTGTCTGGTTTGTGTTCTGTAGTACCGGACCTTTAGAGATGGATGGATTGCCACCCCGGTTAGCCGCAGAATGATCAAGATCGTCGAACGCTTGGTGCGTAGGTATTGCAGATTGGACTTGCTGATGTTCAATCTGCAAATCGAGTACCTCGGGCAATGCTTCTTTAGACGCCTCAGTCAGAATGATATCTGCTTGCTCTTCAACTTTGTGCCGTTTCTCGAACATGCCATTACCTCACAGGTGAGTAACAGTGCAAGGATCAAGGTACCATCACTAAAAACTCAAGACGATTGTAACTATGCTCGTTGCCGCCAAAGGTGGTTCCTGTCTCCGCTCTTTGGACAATTCCATTATATCAATGTGTTTTGCATAACCCGTATGGATACCTTGAGTATGGCTTATTCGATGCAGGTAGCAACACTTCCATGAAGGTTGGCACTCGGCAGAATTTGCAACTGACGATGCAATAGGCGTCCTGTTTGACTGGTTTCTGGTCGACGAGTAATGCCGATAAACGTTTGCGAATGACTACCGATCTGAAGTCCATAGATGCTGACCAGGGGATAGCAGCTTGGCTGAGAGTCGATGGAACCGGCGAAGAATCACCGGCTATTGACAACACGCAAGATAGGATGCTGAAGGGCAGTTGAGATTGGACTGCAAGTCAATTGATTGTGGATGTACCAGCGGACGCCATCAAGATTGTTTTTAGTCTGCTCATTTTTGGTCGCGGACATGCTCGAATGCGAAACATTCAGTTTGACGTTTTGAACAAATAGATATCAAACGCTTGTTATGCTCCGACGTTCGTTCGAAGATTTTCCGTGGCTCTTTTAAAAAAGCAGCGATGTGACGAGCAGTCCCGATGCTGATTGTTAGCTAAAACGCTACAACTCTGAAGAAACAGGATAGAAACTAAAATTGTTGAACAGAGACATCCGACAATCGTTCTACAGCGATTGACTTGTCCACAAGTCGGCCGCGAATGATAACCATCAACGGCTGTGCGTTGTGTGTGTCAACGATTAGCGAACGCGCGAACGTACTTCCAGCAGTATCAAGTTGGCACGGGAGGACTCTTGCAAGGACGTAGAGATGACATATATAATTGTGTCAATGTGAGGCAAATGAAAATGGCACACTCGGCAACCGATGTATCGATCGACAGACAAGGCAACATCCTGATACTAACGGATGATGGTTTTGCTGCATCTTACAAAAACGGGAATTGGACTGCGAAGATTCTCTTCGATGCAGGTAATCTCAAAGATGACTTGTTTCTGGTTGAAGATCCAGCAGAGGCGGAAGCAATTCTGAACTGGGCGAAAATCGCGCTCAAGCATAAAGTGTAATCTAGAACAACTTCATTAATCTACCGGTTGAGATAACTTTGGATTCGACAGCGACAAACAGAGCAATACAGGCATTTTCTTCTAGCTATAGCGATGAGTATTGGCAGAAATACGTTGCGGCATATAGACGAGAGTGGGACGAAAGAACTGATAAAGACGTTTTTTTATCCTATTTTCATGATGAAGAATTGGCCTTAGTTCTTTCTTGGCATTTTGATGACAAAGCGATGTGCTGGTTCGAAGGTCACATTCCTGTCCTTTATGGTGCAAGCCCCAAAGATCTGTGGGAAGCTGGAGACGATGGAATAAGGACTCTAAAGGCAATAATAATGACACTGCCTTGCTAACTAACATGCCGCGGAATGAGGTGCGGCAGCACCTCATTCACTACGCAAAACAAGATATGGGTATATGAGCATTTAGAACCTGAACTGACATTGGCGCATGCACTATGACAAGCACACAGAAAGCTATTCAACGCTCAATCCTTTCCGGTAAGTTCTTGGTTCTGCCAGTCTATGCTTTCCCAATGAACAAAAGATTCTTCATTGTCCTTACTGCGTTCGAAGAGCGACAACTCCTTTCTTGTTTTCTCTCTGGACAGCTCAAGCCGTTCGATCGCTCCAGGATACTTCCGTATGTTCTTGAAGCCAGCTAAGACTTGCTTCTTTTGTGCCTCAGTTACGTCGATGTATTCTATGCCTGGAATCATACCAGTTAGCACAATTCGAAATGCTTGCGCTTCAAGGTCGATGGCTTGTTCAAGCAACGCATCGGACAATCGTGGTGGAATTTAGCGAAAGCATCCACAAATCACAGTCCAGTAGATATGGACACAATTCTAGCCAGAGTGGATCAGAATTGGTAGAAGTTACCAGGGTGCTTTGTAAACATGACGCTCCATCCGATCTTAGACGTGGAGAACCTTTTCCCAACTCATTGTTCTTCTTCAAGGCTTCTGTGTACGCCCAGGTTGGGGTTTTCCCCAATGACACAATGTTGATTGCATCGGACAATATGCTCGTGTCCTGAGTGTATACTGTCTGGAGAGCTTCGTTCTTAGTGCCCTATTGTGTGCCATGAGAAGGCTTGGAATTATATGAAATCAAATCCAGCGATAGAACTTTGGCGAGCTATGCACGACAGGCTCAGCGAAGAGTGTTCTAAAACCGAGCCTGACTATGAAGTTGTTAAATGGTTGGCGATTGATGCACTAAAGAACACCAACGCAGATCACCAGCATGGCGAGACCATGGTTGCCGGTGCGTTGTGCGAATTAGCTGTCGCTTGCCATAAGCTTCATTATCACCACCACGTAAGAGCGATTCTCTTAACTCTAATTGATTACCTGGAGCCATTTCAGCCCAATCATGGCTATATCTATGCTCCACTGGAATTGTCTCGAAAAATGGGACAATACGAGCTTTTTAACTCGCATGCACTAACCCTAGTCAACAAAGTGAAGTCTTACTACCAAACTTTAATTGAAGGCGCTGGGGACGAAACAGACGGATACGCAATTCCCAAGTCAGACGCAGAAGATGAACTTGAAGAGTTTCGCAGGCGGATTAAAGAGGGCGATGTTAGAGTATCGATATCCGAAAATGAAAAATATTACTTCGTTAGTTTTCCAGTGGTAGAGACATACCAAAAGATGCTGAAGAATGATCTCCTGACCTTTCCCCGATTTAACGGACAGTAACCAAAGAGAATCGCTCCGATCACATAGAATGTTGAAAAGGAGTGACACATGGTTAATCGGAAAAGAGTTAACTCAACTTACACAAAAGAATTTAAGGA
>JAKFVJ010000157.1 GCA_021732245.1 Candidatus Obscuribacterales bacterium
CTACGGTCCTTCGCTAAGCAACGCATTATGATGCTCTCTAAGCTTGAAGGAATTTTCTGAGCAGTTGATGTCTTGCTCAACGAGGGTGGCTTATTCTTCAAATGTTGAACAATCTGACTAACCGGGTTGTCTCCTTTGAATGGCGTTGAACCGGACAAAGTCTCGTACATTACACAACCGAACGAATAAATATCTGTGCGGGCATCAAGATCATCGCCTGAGCATTGCTCTGGTGACATATACGGCGGACTCCCAATAGCCGCGCCAGTTCCGGACCTCGACATTTCCTCCTGGCTTACAGTTTCAAAGGCTGTTCCGAAGTCGACTATTTTTGCAATCTCTATTCCATCGCCAGACTTTTGCACGATGATATTAGAAGACTTAATATCACGATGCACAATCCCGCGCTGGTGCGCATAGGCTAGAGAATCGGCAACTTGCAAAAACAAGTCTACGGCGCGGGGAACATCAACACAGCCTTCGAACTTTATCATTTTTTCGAGATCGACGCCCTCCAAGTACTCCATCACCATATACGGTGCACCATTGCGGCCGATACCAGAGTTAAACACGGCAACCACATTGGCATGCGTAAGCATTTGAGCCGCTCCCGCTTCCTTCTCAAAACGTGACTGACTGTCACTATCAAAGAAACTGGAACGAAGAACTTTTACTGCGAAGATTTTGGCGAGTTCTTTATCGCGCACCTTGAAGACAGCGCCGCTACCTCCTTGGCCGAGCAGTTCGAGAACTTCGAAGTGCTCTGGTAGGTTAGCGGTAATGGCCCCAAACACGGACATCTTCTCGGATAGTTCGTTTTTGCAGACAGCTGATTCTTCAGATGAAACGACTAACACAGGAGTGGGCTCCTTTGTGTCCAGGTCGATGTCACTGTTTTTAGTCTGATCCACGGAACAAACAATCCTTCACTAGTATCTGCGTTTCCAAACATGCCAGGTTTTGGAAAAGGAGGCTGCTTCCTTTTCCCTTCCAAAGCGTAGAAGCTCGTTGTAATATGTATTTGCGTATTCACTGAGCAAGCGCTTGAGACTCGGCGATTGCTTAGGATTTACACCAGCAAAAGCCTTATCATAATATTTCATGGATTCTTCCGAAACGTGTTGTTGCTGAGCGTACTTAGCGAGAAATTCGCGGTAATGGTAATCGTCCGTATCATTCTTGTTCAATAGCATTTCCGCGAATTTCGCGATCTCGTCAGTTTTTGGAAGGGCGTAAGGATACTTGGATTTCAAATTCAGCAAGGAACTACAAATCGAAGCTTTGCGGATCGGGTCTACGCCCTGCAGTTTTATCGCTTCATGGTAGATATTGCCAATCACCGAAGGCGGTGCGTAGTTAAGCAAAGTATTGCCATACTCATGCAAGAGAATGGCTTTGTTTGTTGGATCTGACTCCTTGGCTATTCGACTTTTCAAACTATCGATCCGATTCTGAAATTCACTAAGCTCTCGCTGCCAATAACTGCGCCTCTCGGCAATTTCTTCCATCAATGCTCGATTATTCGCAACAGACGCTGCCTGTGCGCTAAACTGACTGATTCGCAGGGCATGGTTCCACATACCGCGCCCCGCATAATCGCGCGCAAGCCTGAAGAGCCTTTCGCCATCCATCGATTGATAGTCGCCATCCAGCGCGAACTTGCCGTAGTCCGTGCTTCCCGAGCTTGAAAAGCCGTACCACATGGTGCTCGACAGCACCGTCAAGAATACGGCCGTAATAGCCGTAGCCGTGATTGCCTTGCGATCAGTGTCTTTTCTTTTGGAACTAGGAATGTAGTACAAACGCATGTTGCCTTTGGCGCAGTTTCGTAATTGCGACAGCACATAAGGCGTTGTGTCGTATCTATACTTGCGATCTTTCTCCAGTCCGTGAGCCAACATCAAACTAAGATATCGATACTTCTCTTTTTTCTCGGCAGCAACTTTTCGATACCAAGCATCGTTCTTCAACACGTCAATCAAGCTCGGTGGATTCTCTTCAAGGTGGCTGAGAATGATTTTGACCGGGTTGGAACCCACAAACGGAGTTCTCCCAGACACACATTCGTACATCAAACAGGAGAATGCATAGATGTCTGAGCTGGCATCCGACTCCTCACCTAAACACTGCTCAGGCGACATGTAATGCGGGCTGCCGAAGACTTCACCTGTTTGAGTCAAACTACAAGCGGAGCCTTTTCCACTCAAAATAATTCGTGCGATACCAAAATCCACTAGTTTCACGCTGACCTGTCCTGTTTCAGCATCAGTCACAAGCATGACGTTTGATGGCTTTATGTCCCTGTGAATGACGCCGTGATCGTGCGCGTACTCCAGCGCCTCAGCAATAGCTATGAAGATAGGAAGCGCTTCATTTATAGGAATGGGACCGCGCTTCAAACGTTCGGCAAGGCTTTCGCCTTCAACGAAATCCATCACCATGTACGGAACCTGCCCCTGCCCAAGTCCATACTCGCGGGCAGAAACTATGCCCGGATGGTGTAATAACATCGCGGCCTCTGCTTCCTTTTCGAAGCGCCTTAACGTCGATTGGTCATCAAGGAAGCTTGCACGCAAGAGTTTAATGGCATAAAGCTTTCCGTCCGTCGTGTCTTCGACCTTCAGAACCATGCCCATTCCGCCTTCCCCGAGCACTTCGATTGGTCGATAGTAAGATGGAATGAACTTCAAAGCATTGGCGAAAGTCTCGCTTGAATCAGCTTCGGGTCCAACCCGCAACATAACAGCAGGACGATCGGCAGACTTTAGTTTTACGGAGCGTACATCCCTGGAGGCTGAAACAGGCTCAGGGGAAACAAATGGGCTATCCTTTATTTTGCTGCGGTCGCATTGGCAGCGGCTTTCCCAGAATAGAAAGCGAGTCACATTGGACTGGGCCTTTCCGGAGGCAACAGGTTTACCGCAAACATCACACAGTACTTTAGTTTGCGCTTTCTCAGTAGCTTGCTTGAACACCGGCTCCACCGTTCTCCAAATGACAGCCATTAACCATATTCCCGATTAGGAAAGAATATTTTTGGGTGACTTGACGAATTAGACCGACCGGTCTATTCTGGTTTTGTGATTACTCAATTCTCGGAGTACCAAACCCATGCTTCCCAACAACTATTCCTGCCAGAAATGCCCAGATGCCATCAAAACCGAGGTATTCGTCAAAGAAGAGGGAGCTTGCCAGGTCAGCAAAGAGGTCGGTGGACTGACCAAAGCTCAAGCCTCACAGCCTGCTTCTCGCACTCGCGAAACAGTCGTCGAATCGATATTCACGATATCCGATGCGAAGGAAGCAAGGCTAGCGATTGCATCCCAAAACCTCATACACAGCGGAACGAACGCGGTCCTGCTAAATTCAAATTCGCCTCAACTAACCGGACAACTGCCCACACAGGACTCTTTCAAGGAAACGAAGGATTACTTGAATGCTGTGGCACGACCGTCTTTTGATTCTCCATCAATAGACGACCGGTCTATTCAAAGCCGCATTACGGTATCACCTATAGCAAGAACCTTT
>JAKFVJ010000102.1 GCA_021732245.1 Candidatus Obscuribacterales bacterium
AGGGTTAGTGAATTGACCATGGTTTTAAGTCCTCAAGATATTCGCTTGGCGCTCCGCAGTGAAAAACTACTGAGTTCCAAATAGGTAATCTATGTAACTGATATCATAAGTGGCTATCGCTTTGTAATCAAGATTAGTTGCCTCATAAAGAGGGCGGTTGTAAGTGTCTTTAGATATGGAACAAGAAACTACTGCTGTTGAACCGGCGCTATCGCGGCAACAGCCTCTTTGGCATGTCGTAGTTTTGTCCATCCTTACTTGCGGCGCTTATCCGATTTATTGGTTTTTTAAAAACTGGCGTGATCTAAAGACTGAGGCTATTAACGAGCGTCAAAACAATCCGAATTTGGAGCCATTTTTTGACATTAGTCCTTTGCTGCGCACGATGGGATTATTCGTACCGTTCTTGAATATCTATTTTGCAGTTACGCAAGTGAAGGGCATTGCTGAACTCAAGCCCTCCGAAAAATCGTATTCAAAACAACATCCACTTATTGCATCCGGTCTGGTAATGGGGTTACTTATTGGAATACTTTTCCTGCAAAGGTTGCCTGGGATTTTATACATGTTGTGTTTCGCTGCCGGTGTTCCTTTAACTTTTGTGCAATCGTGGCTAAATAATTATTGGCGATCGGTTGAGTCACCAGAACTAATTGTTCGTCAGACATTTACCGGCAAGGAGCTAATTGCCGTCATTTTGGGCGGCTTATTGATTGGGCTAAATTTGGCCGGCAATATGATCGGTGTCACTGTAAAGTAAATTGTTGTCGTTAGGAGTTACTGATGGCTAAGATATCGGTTTTTGTCGGTACAAGAAAAGGACTGTTTGTTCTTTCCAGCGACGAAACAAGAGAAAAGTGGACTTTCTCCGGACCGCAATTTCTTGGACACATCATTTATCACGTTGCACCTGATAGTCGCGACAAAAATAGACTGGTGATGGCCGCTAAGACCGGACATTTAGGTCCGACTGTTTACCATTCATCAGACCGTGGTGCCAATTGGGTGGAGTCAACCAAACCACCAGCATTTGCCAAGGCTGGCGAAGATGGCAAAGTTGTCGACAACGGTTTTTGGATTTCGCCTGGGCATAACAGTGAGCCGGAAAGATGGTACGCAGGCACATCACCGCCTGGAATTTTTGTAAGTGATGACCGCGGAGCCAACTGGGCTCCCCTTGAAGGATTTAACGACAATCCAAAATATGCTGACTGGTTTGCTCAAGGTGCAACTCCAGGTGGTCAGATGTTGCACTCGATAAACATAAATCCGAGCGATAAAAATCACATGTATGCATGTGTGTCAGTCGGTGGCGTGTTTGAGTCAACAGACCAAGGCAACAAATGGAAGCCTCTAAATAAAGGCATACAGGCAGACTTTATGCCTGATCCGAGTGTCGAGTACGGACACGATCCGCATTGTGTGGTTTTGCATCCGGCTAAGCATGATCGTCTTTATCAGCAAAATCATTGTGGAATTTATCGTATTGATAGACCATCGAATGAATGGATTCGTATCGGTAAAAATATGCCAAAGGAAATTGGCGACATTGGTTTTCCAATAGTTGTTCATCCGCGCGATCCGGAAACAGCTTGGGTATTTCCCATGGATGGGACAGAAGTCTGGCCTCGTACAAGTCCTGACGGCAAGCCGTCTGTTTATACAACAAACGATGCTGGGGAATCATGGAAGCGTTTTGATAAGGGACTCCCCGCAAAGAACGCTTTCTTCACAGTCAAAAGACAAGCAATGACTAATGACAATGCATCTAAAATTGGCCTTTATTTTGGCACCAGCCAGGGTGAAGTATGGGCAAGTAATGACGAGGGCGAATCTTGGAAATGCTTGGTCAGTTATTTGCCGGAAATTTATTGCATTCGCGTTATGGAGTACGAAGAGTAAATGCTCGTACATATTCCAAGTCCGCTTAGGTCTTACACGGGAAATAAAAGCGAAATTCAATCTGATGGTTCGTCAGTGGACGATTTGTTAATCAACTTGGATAAGTCATATCCAGGTATTCGCTTTCGAATGATCGATGAACAAGGTGGGATTCGCGAGCATATAAAGTTCTATGTGAATCGCGAGCAAATCAAATCAATTAATATTGCCCTCAATGGCAATGAAGAAATCCATATCATTTGTGCGCTGAGTGGAGGTTGATGTGGCGGATTCGTTGAGCAAATCCGAACTACTTAGATATAGTCGGCATGTACTCTTGCCGGAAGTCGGAGTTGAAGGGCAACAACGTATTAAGTCGGCACGCATTCTTGTAGTTGGCGCCGGTGGTCTTGGTTCGCCGATTGTTCTTTATCTCGCTGCAGCTGGTGTAGGAACGATTGGAATTGTGGATTTTGATAAAGTTGATTTATCAAACCTGCAAAGGCAGATAATTTATGTGAACTCTGATGTCGGCTCGTCAAAAGTTGAACGAGCATCCAAGCGTGCGGGAGAGCTAAATCCGGAAATCAACTTAGTGCAGCATGATATCAAATTATCCAGCGAAAATGCTATCGATCTTTTCAATCAATACGACTTGATAGTTGACGGCACTGATAATTTCGCAACTAGATATCTAGTCAATGACGCTTGCGTTCTAACTGATAAGCCCAATGTCTACGGATCTATTTATCGTTTCGAAGGACAAGCGAGCGTATTTGTCCATGATGGCGGTCCTTGCTATAGATGTATTTTTCCCACCCCACCTCCACAAGATGCTGTTCCGAATTGCGCAGAAGGTGGCGTTTTGGGAGTAATGGCAGGCTTAATTGGATGCATTCAAGCAACCGAAGCATTGAAGATTGTCTTGAACAAAGGCGAAACTCTAAAGGGTAGTTTGCTCTTGTACGATGCTCTTTCAATCAAGTTCGACAAATTGAGGGTGCCCAGAGATCCGGACTGCAAAATCTGTGGCAGCAATCCGACGATAACAAAGCTTGAAGATATTGTTGTTAGTTGTAGCACAAAGACTATTAGCGCCAGTGATCTCCATAGTCAAATCAAGTCGGGTGACAAGCTAGTCCTGCTGGATGTGAGAACGCCTGAAGAAGTAGCTATTTGCCGGCTGGAAAATTCAATCAACATTCCAATTGTAGATCTACAAGATCGCCTTAATGAGTTGGACAAGCAAGCCAACATCGTTGTCTACTGCAAAAGTGGCGCGCGTTCAGCCAAAGCAGCAGAACTGCTTACTCAAGACGCTTTTGTGCATGTTCGAAATCTTGAAGGTGGCATCCTTGCTTGGATTCGCGATATAGATTCGTCGTTGAACGTCTATTAGGATTTGTTGGGTGGTTGCTGGTTTTGTCATTCTGAACCTGCGTAGCAGGTGAAGAATCTACCGCAGCGATACTATGTACAAGTTGGTTGCCGTGAACGTGATAACTTGCGGCTGATTCTTCGGCTTTGCCTCAGAATGACAAATTGTTTGCGAACTAAAACCCGTGCTTCTTCGCCCATTTAACCAGTTGCTCTGGATCTTCTAACTCAATTTTTTCAAGTAGGTGATTAATTGCGT
>JAKFVJ010000161.1 GCA_021732245.1 Candidatus Obscuribacterales bacterium
TTCTAATTCCGGACAAGCAGTTGATGAGGAAGGCTCGCAATATCCTGCGCGCAACTACAACTATCAAAATACCTATGTAAATAACTACAACTGGGGCAATGATAATGAGATGCCGCAAGGTGCCGCAGAGTCTTCGCAGTCTGCACAATCCGATTATCGCTTAGGTGATGATGCCGACATTTTGCCGAACGGACAAGTTGCGGTTCGTCTTACAGATCAAGCGTACCTTTTAGTATCAGGTAATGGCACTCAAGTTGTTGATCAAGCAACGGGCACGCCTATGATTTCCTTAGCGACTGATCCTTATATGTCATATCACATTGCCTCTGAAATTCGCAGGCAGTCTCTGGGATTACAGTCTGCCGGACAATCAAAACAATCGGCTGCCGGCATGGGTGGACAACTTGGTTTTAATGACCAGGATAGAAATGATGCCAATACTGAAGTCGGCAACATTCAAGATGCTGTTGTTCTATTGAATAAGGCAGCGCAGAGTTTTCCGGCTCCTGATCAACCACCGACACCAATGCCTGCTCCCGTGAGTGGCGCAATGGAATTGTTCAATAGCGCTTGGCTGACAGCTGATGGCAATTTCCTTGTACTTAAGCGGACAGACGGCTCGATCATTTATATGGATGGTCAGGGTTGGTACAGCGACCAGGGTCAGACAAAATTAAGAGCGCCATATCCGCAGAAATTCAAAGCTGTGGTTGTGAGTTATCTCAATACTTTAGTCAAAGAATCAGATGCAACAAGAAATAGTTTGTTGCAAGATCAAGCTGAAGGACAGTCTCGGTTGCAAATGCTCAACGAGCGCTTGAGCCAGGTAAATACTGGTCCGGAATCGTTTTCCATTAATGGACAAAACTTTGATCAAGGTGAATCTACAAGACGTTTGAATAACGCAATTAAGCGGACACAACGCCGTCTTGATGGCATTAACAACCAACTGACTCAAATGCCTATAGAAGTTGCAGCTGCTACTAAATTGCTTGCTCGTATGGGAGGGTAATAGCTTCATCAATGAAGGTTGAAAGACTAAATAATCTAGATCCTTCTTGGGACATTGCTCAGCAATGGGAAGCTCTTGTGCGTGCAAACCAGGCAAGTGGGTTTATGCAGAGTCTTGCCTGGGCGGATTTTAAACGCCGTCAAGGTATGAGATATCTGCACCTTGGACTTAAAGATGGTGAGGATCTTGTCGGTGGCGCAATTTTCTACACGTCTCACCATAACAAGGGTGCAGGCTTTTTTATGGCACCGGAAGGTCCTGTGCTGCCGTGGCATGATAAAAGTCGCGCTCAAGAAGGACTGAGTTTGCTTTTGAAATCAGCAGAATCGAGCACCAGCACTTTTGACACTATGGCTGTCCGCATCGAGCCGCGCGTTCTGTTTCCCGGACCGGTGACATTTGCCGACTTCGGTCGCGCTCCGGTTGACCTTGTGCCGCGTGAGACACTTTACTTAAACATAGACGGGTCTGCAGAAGACATTCTAAGGGCAATGCACCCGAAGGCTCGTTATAACATCGGATTGTCGCATCGTCGTGGTGTCATCGTAAAAGAAGATAATTCACCGGAATCAATTCGCCGCTTTTATTCAATTTTGCAAGAAGCAGCCTCTCGAGATCAATTTTTAATTGAGCCATTTAAGTTCTTCACCACACTATGGGATTCACTCGCTACAACGGGCATGGTCAAATTGCTTTTTGCCGAGTATGAAGGTGAAACACTTGGTGCATTGATGCTTGTCTCGTATGGGCAGAGATCGACTTATTTATACGGCGGGATAACTAATAAGAAGCGCAACCTCATGGCTGGTTACGCACTGCAGTGGGCCGCAATTACTGAGGCAAAGTCAGCTGGAAGTTTCATCTATGATTTTTATGGCTATGACCAGTTTATGGCACCGAAGAATAGTTATGCCAGATTCTCACGATTCAAAAGTCAATTTGGTGGTCAGCCGATTCGGTTTGTCGGTGCCCACGACCATTACTTCCTGGACCGTCTTGCCGATGTAGTAGTGAGAGCAGTAAACGAACTTGATTTAACAGGAATGAGGACTTAACCATGGTAGTTGAGAACAACATCATTGCGCAATCTGTTGCTGCATCTGTTGTGCACGAAGCAAGAGGGATGCACCTATTGCTTACGTTGTTTAATTGCGCTTCCGATCTCCTAAATGACGAAGAGCAACTGCGCAAACTCATCAATAAAGCAGCCGTTGCCAGTGGTGCAACAGTTATGAAACTGGAGTCTCAAAAATTTGAGCCTCAGGGTGTGACTGCCTTTGCAGTGCTTGCTGAAAGTCATGCAAGTTTGCATACGTATCCTGAATCGCGAACAGTCTTCTTCGACTGCTTCACTTGCGGAACTACCTGTGATCCAACACAATGTGTGCCTGTGTTAGTTGATGCACTAAAACCTGAGGCTACCCAGCATCGCTATATTGAACGCGGCTAGCCGGCATTGATTAGTATGTTGTATCGCTGAAGTGCTTCTCGTCGACCAGGTAGCCGATGATCAGTCCGGTTATAGAGCCTGTAATTAATCCCCACCAGAAGCCTTGTCCGCCGCCGAAGTAAGGGACAACTGAAACTGGCAATGGCCAGTGAGTAATAACGGCACAAGATGCAGATGTAATTACTGCTCCGAGAACTCCTAAAATCAACATTCCAACGATTGGCATGTTTATGTTGTTCTTCTTGTCCATTGTGTCCGTGTTCCTCTTTTACTGTCGCTGCTTGTGAGTGCTCTTGATTAGCACTGGTTATTCGGCATCAGCTTACCGTATTCAAGACGGGTCAGCCGGATAACAGCCGATAAGTATAACAAATCAAAAACTAAAATTCTCTCAACATACCTAATCCGGCAATGGTCTTGGCATCACGAATTTTTCCCGCTGCGACCAGCTGCCAAGCCTCCTTGACAGGCACGATCATTACTTCTGTTTCCTCATCGTGATCAAGATTCTTGCCGACAAAAGTTATATCTGTTGCTAGATACAAATACAAAAGCTCATCGCAAAATCCCGGAGCCGTAAACATGCGGGCAAGTTCACGCCAGTTGGATGCTTTGTAGCCTGTTTCTTCTATTAGTTCTCGCTGCGCACAAGGCAATGGGTCTTCACCTATTTCGATGCGACCGGCTGGAAGCTCAATAAGCACCTCATCGATAGAGTAACGATATTGCTTGATAAGAATTACTTTGTCCGGCTCAGGTTGGCAGGCAATAAAGACCCCGCCGTTGTGCTCAACAACTGCCCGCACGCAACTGCCGTGGGGGTTCTTGAGCGTGTCTTCACGTAGATTTATAATGGCGCCTTCATAAATGCGCTTGGTAGTTTGCGTATCTTCACGGGTGTATAAAGCAATATCGCCTCATGAGTAAGTCTTGAAGCAATTATTTTATATCGGTGCTAATCTGAATCTATGAATTATCTGCAATCAGTTGTTTACCTTGAGAGCCTGTCTGCCTCGACGCGGCCTCTCTTGGAAC
>JAKFVJ010000298.1 GCA_021732245.1 Candidatus Obscuribacterales bacterium
CTTGTGAGCTGCTCCATGTATATAGAGATAGCGATCGGCTGGTGTCTTTTTAACTGCCATTCTTTCGCGCACGGCTTCATCAAATATTTCAGCGCCGCCGCCTGGCATAGACTGCAGACCGGCCTTAATTAGACGCTCAAGAGTTTCTTCAACGCTTATGCCTTCTAGATTTGCCAGGTAATCTATTTCAACGGCAGTCATTGCTTTGATGTGAATATGAGGGAAATTTTTGCGCAAGGCAGACATCACTTCTTCGTAGTAGTTGATATCGCAAGCTGGATTCAAACCACCGACCATGTGAATTTCGCGAATGCCTAAAGCAGCACCTTTGCCCGCTTCTTCCAAAACTTTGTCCACCGTCCATGTGTAAGCGCGCTTTTGATCTTCCGGATTAGCGTAACTGCAAAAACGGCAAGTCTCCATGCAGTAATTTGTTGGGTTCAAGTGCATGTTGTGGATGTAGTAAACATACTTTTCTCTGCCTGGTCCTGCTTTGCGCATGCGGGCAAATTCAGCGATGGCACCAATGGTGACAAGATCATCTGATTGGTACATGCGAATGGCTTCATCACGACTTATGCGCTCGCCTTTCACAACTTTGTTGGCGATATCGCTCAACGGATTGGCTGCATTCAAAGCTTGATCAAGTGCTGTAGACACGCTGGACTCCTCATTACGCAGGACTAAGAATCTGGGCGCCTGAGCGCCGACTACAGATCGTAACATGTCATCCTTAATATCTTAGACCGGTTGATGTCAAGATTAAACGACTCCGCGCCGCTTTCTATTCTCTTTCGGGCTCGTGGAGACCCTTTTCAGTCCCAGGGATATCAACTGCCTGGCGAGCAGGTCAAAAAATTTCAATCTGTCAGCCCCTCTGATGACAGCCAAGTGATGAGCCTCCGATAAGGAAACTGGATAGCCCTGCCCTTTTTCTACCTGGGCGGCAATTGCTGAAAACATCAACTCAAAGAGGTCTTTGCGCTCAAAAACCCAGCGAGGAAATTCCAAACGTGCAACTTCGTATCCGGTGTGCAGATAAGAAAGGCAAATTTGTGTTTGCGGCGGCATTATTTTTGATACCACTGCGCCGGAGGCAAATGTTGCTGTTCGTTTGTGTCTTTCCAGTTCGCCTGAGAGTAGTTGCCTATCGGATAAGGGCCAAATTGTTGAACAGGGAAAATTTTCTTCGTTGAGATGTCCGCAATTCTTTCGACAATCGGATTTTTCATAGGGGCACTGCCAAATGCGCAAGCAGTTAACAATGTCTGAGCTGCGACTGTGACTTATATAACCAACGACAGGTATCTCTTCTTTTTGAAATTCATTAAGAGTGCCGATGAATCTTTGGAAGAATTCTTGTTGATAGGGCTCCGGCATTTTGTCCACTGACCACGGCAATAGTGAGCCGTCCATGAAAGCAATTACCGGCAAGTCTCTTGATTTTGCCTCAATTGCTCTTTCCAGCAACGTTTTAAGTTCCAGCAAATTACGTTCTAGTGAAACATAAAGTTCGTCTATATGAATTCGCCTTTTGTTGACCAATGGGTATAAGTCATCAGGCTTATGGAAAAGATGCGGCTGACTTTCTAAAACTGCGGGTTTTTCGACGCCATAGCTAATCACGGTAATGCCGACATTGAGAAGATAACAACTCAAGACTTCATGGTGGCTAGGCATAATTTGCGAGCCATCTACTGCAACCACTGTTAATGGCTTAGTGCTTTTCTCAACGCGATAATCGTGGCCGAAAACTTCCAGAGGCGTTGCTGCCGGCCAATAAACAAGGGCCGCATTGCTTTCAATGCGATTGGCAAATTGCACTGCTGCTTCTTTTGCCGATTCGTATACTTGCGTTGCATTGACCAAAATGTCTTCATTAGGCAACTTATCCAGAAGAGACTCTTTGCCTATCTGTTGAATTTGCGACATAAGCTTGCGGAAATCGAGCATGTTTTGGTTGTCTCTAGCCTAAGCATATGGTTTCAATGCCTGACGCACTTTGTAAGCAGTGTTCAATTCTTTTGAGAGTGGATCTTTCAGCGCTTGCAGAAGATTCGCGATTTTTGAATCTCTGTCCTTTGAAACACTGAGCATGAGCTGACCCAAACTAACAATTACTGCTTGATAATCCACATCAGTGTTACTGCTATTTTGTTCCCCGTGTTTGAGGCAGGCAAACAAATAATTTGCTTCGACGTTGGACAAAATGAGTTGGCAGTCGTCTCCAACAAGCAAATTTTCCTCGCTGAATAATGGCGGAACGACAGGCGGCACAAGGGATTGCAGATAGATAATCAGATTGAGTAACTGGTGGCACCAATCTAGAATTATGCTTTCGGTGATAGTGTCCTTTTGTATATATGCTTTGAGTGAAGGGTAAGACAAAAGCGGTTTTGCTACCCAAAGACTTTCATTATTTTCGAACTGAAAATCTCTTACCGCATTAATTGAAGGATGATCCAGTTCTTCCAGGACACGCATACGCTTGGTTATTGTGTCCATGCCGTTATGCGCAAAAGAGAATTTTTCCAAGATTATTTTTTCATTCGCCCAACTATCGCATGCGCTGTGAGTTGTCTTAGTAACTTCATGACCTTGGATGTTCATCGCTTGTGTCTCAGCGCCGGTTACTTCTTTATATCGACGGCGCCAAATTTCAAAAGTGGCCGAATCTGTCTGGAGCAATTCCGATTTTTTCTGGGACTGTAAAAGATCAATTGTTCCTCTCTCGTCAAGGCAACAACCGACGGCGTTTAGAAGCGACTCAATATTTGCGCCCAGATCTTTTGAATGAGCCACACGAAAGGTTGTGCTGGCTTTCAATGGTTTCTGGTGGTAGTGAGTTTTTGCTCCGGCTAAGGTGCCCGCCAGGCGGTCCAGAGTGTTTTGCGCCGCCTCCTTATCCGTATCCGGCAATATAAGGATAAAAATGCCGGAATCCAGACGGCAGAGCCTGTCTTTCTCTCGCTGACTGCGCAAGCAAATATCCTCGACAAGCCGCAATAGCTGGTCTGCTGCTTGTTCGCTTGTTTGAAAAACCTGCTCGTATTCAAGGACATTCAGTCCGGCCAGGCAGAAGTCCCGCCCATCGCGAATCTCGCGCTGGCAGTACTTGAGAAGGAGGTGCTTAAAAGACTCTCGGGACATAAGCATGGTTTCCCGGCGCTGGCGGCTTGCGCGCGGCAGGAGGTTTGGTTTTTCATTTGCCCGTCTGTTTAACATATTTGTAAGTCTGAGCCATTGCTTGCAACTTCTAGCTCTTTTATTGGTATTTTAGTAGGTCTTCAAACATAAAAACTTCAAATACCAAAGTAGAAACGTGAAACAAAGCCGCCCCCTGCCTGCAAAGATGATTTTGGCTCCGACCCTTGCCCAAAGAGTCGGACAACTTAGAGACTTTCGCAATATGACTGTTCGCGATCTGGGCAAATTATCGCGACTTGGTCAGTTGAGAGTTGAAGAAATTGAAGCAGGTA
>JAKFVJ010000170.1 GCA_021732245.1 Candidatus Obscuribacterales bacterium
GGTAGTACCGCTAAGAAACTGATCTAGCTTGGCTTCCAGGCGCTCAGTGTTAGCGCTAATTTCTCGCCCTTTTGCGTTCATGTAGAAACGGACCGCATGAAGCGCGAGGGAAGCTTCATTCTCGTCCAAGTTAACTACGCTTTTTGGGTCTGGCATGGTGCAATAGTCCTATATTCGCGAATCGACCGATTACTTCTCACCATCATAACCCAAACCGCTTTAGGTTTTCTCGAAACTTAACCTAATTTGGGAAAGCAGCGCGCAGCTAGCTGAGTTTAAGAGACTCGCTGATCAGCGCAAGGGAAGCGCCGGACAAGGCGAGACGACATCAAGATGACCTCATTCCGATATCACAATGACGCCAGTCAAGTACTAACTGTCGCGTTGCAGTTTCTCGTAAATCGCTTCGAGTATCCATTGATGTCGACTTGGTGCCGGCTTGCGTTCTGCAACAGCATCATCGATCTGATTAAGGAGCACCTGGGGCAGGCGCAGCTTAACTGGTTGGATGGGAGTTTCAAGTGTGTCGCTGACTTTCTTTTCGGCAGGGTCGATGCCGCCGGCTTGAATAAAGTCAACGACGGTTTTGGGCTTACGTCGAACGGACATGGTTAGCTCCTCTTGGCGAGTTCAGTTTGATGCTGCTTTGATGTCAAAGTGATATCAGTCAAGCGGTCAAACAATGCGGTCAACTCCCCACTGGCCTTGTGGTCTTCCGGGCGCAATTCAATTACGGACAGACCTTTAGAGGCGGCGGCGCGAAAAGCCTTGCGATTTCCCAGCGGTGCATCTATGTACGTGAGCTGAGGTATTTCGCGGGCAATTTCGGTGGCTTCGTCATTGTCTTGCCCACGAGCATCAGCACGGTTGAGGAAACAGAGGGTTCTAAGCTTGTCGTTAAAGGGTCGAGCTTCTTCGATCAGGGCAGCGACTTTTTCCAGCGTCCATACGTCAAAGCTAGCTGGCAAGAAAGGAATTGCATAAACATCGGCAATTGATAAAGCTGCACGTTGCCCGGCAGTGTCCCGGCCGCCAACGTCAATTACGATGTGATCGTATTTGGGCGTCAGGCGCAAGCCTTCAGATCGGACGGCAGCTCCGTGGAGTTTGATGGCGGTATAACCTGCACCACCTTGATCAGCCAGGGTCTCGTTGCGAATGATGGTGAAGTCGCTAGCTGTCTCCTGGTCGTCCGCATCAACCAAAAGGACATCTTTGCCTTGCTGGGCGAAAAGGATAGCCATATTTGTCGCCAGAGTGGTCTTACCGACGCCTCCTTTGATGCCTCCACAAACAAGTATCATTGAATTCCTCCTCAAAAGTGATGCCATTATAATATCACGTAGACCCCAGAATGATATCAAACTTAATTATAAACAGCTCCGTCCAAGATGCGCCAGCGCAGACGAGATGGCAAGATGGCAAGATGGCTGTTGGGTTTGCGGTTTTAGGGGAAATTTGCTACTATCAGGGTGTTACTTCGTGATGCGATGTAACTTTATTAGCACCAGCAGATTGTTGATCAATCTGCTGTTATTTTTTTGAAGGGTTCCTAATGCCGGATAGGCTGTGCGTCTTCGTAGACGGAAGCAACTTTTATAACAGCCTCAAAGAACTCGGCAAGCCCGTAAACATTAGCTTTCGCAAGCTGGGTCAAGAATTGGCGGCGGTAAAGCCCGGTCGGCAATTGGTTCAGCTCTATTACTACAACTCACCTTTGCCGGCGCCATACAGGAACGACCCAGACTATGCGCGAAAGGATACCGAGCGCCGACGGCAACAGACATTCTTTAACGCGCTTCGCATGACGCCAAACCTGACAGCCAAATACGGCTATCTGCGGAAGTTACCAAATGGTGACTATGTTGAGAAGCGCGTGGATGTGATGCTGGCTACAGACCTGGTGGTGTTGGGACTGAAGAATTTGTATGACGTAGCGATAGTGCTTTCTTGTGATGCTGATTACGGTTATGCAATCGAGACGGTGAAGGCTGAAACTGGCAAGCACGTCGAGTTAGCGACAGTGATAGGGTCGAAATCGTATGACCTGCGCACTATCTGTGATGATCACGTTTCGATGGACGATGGGTTTCTTGCCAGGTGCTTGCATCCGTAAAAGAGCCCTTGGCGATTTTTAAGTTTACCCAAACATAAAGATTCCCTAGTGGTCGGGGCAATGCCTGCTCTTCAACTCGGTCCAAAGCTGCGTGCGCGCAGCGCCTCAGGAACATACCGAGACACAGCTCGTCAATTCATGTGTTTACCAGCTGAAGGAGGTCATCCATGAGATTGTTTGTGTTACCAATTTCCGTTGCGGTTACTCTTGTTGGATTGCAGCTGCTTGCGATGCAGCCAGTCGCAGCCAGAGGCTGGAAACACCACATGCGCGATCAATATGCAAGGCAGCAGTCCTTGTATGCGAATCCGCGCGCGTATGGCGGATATGGCGCAAGTTGCAACATGCCAATGAATTCACGTTACGGTGCTTCAAGCTTGCCGCCTGGTATAGCACGACAAGTCTATGGCAACTCTGGCTTGTATTACGGAAATAATAACTACGGTTACGGCAATCAAGGATTTTTGCGTCGTTTGCTTGGTTATTAAGTTGATCCCTCGGCGCATTACAAATGCATTTCTCGATGCTTCCTTTTTGAAAGTCCTGTGCGGTCAACACCGGAACAGTTTCGCTGTCATAACAGCTTTCAATACGGTTTAGGATAGGGTGCCGGCGGCGGACTTTTTGAAGAACGCCTGAGGATCGATGGCTCGACCAGTCGATGACTTCATTTGCAAATGCAGGTGTGGTCCTGTAGACCGACCAGTTGAACCGGCTAGACCTATTAACTCACCGGGCTCTACTCGTTGTCTTGCTCGAACCGCTACCTGGTTTAAATGTGCATAGAGCGCCGATGCCTTGGCGTGTGGATAATAAATCTCGACTACATTGCCAAACGAACCCCTGGTGCCAACAAATTGCACGACACCGTCAGTGATGCTATACAGCGCTTCATTCCGCCGCGCTTTGAAATCAACGCCTTTATGCATCGCAAACCGCTTCAAAATCGGATGCAAGCGCATACCAAATGAAGAACTAATTGTTCCGGTGGCCGTAGGCAGCATTACAACTTCTTTTGCCTCGGCTGCTCCGTTCAACGCAAATATGACACTGAAGGCAAGGACAGAAGCCAGAAGTACTCGCATCTCATTCTCCGGAAACAATGATGTCTTTTGTAGCACAGTCGCAAACTATGCCGCCTGGAAATGTCTTTTACGGTAACGCTCTTCCGTGTCAAACCAAGTCCGGTAAGGCTCTATTGTTAATTCCTAGCTATGGTTTTTCACTGTTTTGCAATCACTGGGCAGATGTTGATTCAATTACACCCGCCGCAACAAGATTCTCCTCTTATTCCTTCCAAACCTTCTTTTGCAATGATTGGAACCATAACCAGTGCAGAAACAGGGTCAGCCCACCAC
>JAKFVJ010000030.1 GCA_021732245.1 Candidatus Obscuribacterales bacterium
ACAGTGCCGCCTTTCAGACTAGTTAGGGTTTCAAGGAGCAAATAGTTGCGAATCCTTATGCCAATCTTTATATTGATGAGGCATAATGTAGGTCGGCAAACAATATGTCTTGACAAGCATTTCTTTATATTCCCAACCCTGGATACAACCATGTTGAGAAATCTGATAATTACAACGGCACTGACCGTAAGCATTGCAGCCCCCACCTGGGCGGCAACACAAGCCTTGGGACAACCAATGTCCAAACAGGCGCTTGAGCACTACTATCAAGGCGTCACTTACTTCAAAGCGGGCGATCTGGAAAGAGCCATCGCTGCTTTCAAGCAAATAGTTATTACCAACCCAGGTGATCCGCTTGCACACATAAGCCTTGCTACAGCCTTGCAACAGCATGGCGATCTGGAAGATGCCGTTGCAGAATATCAGCAAGCGATTGCCTTAAGACCAAGCGATGCCTTTGCTCACGAAAGCTTAGGTCTATTGTTTCAATCACAAGGCAAAATAGTAGATGCAATAAGACAGTACCAGGATGCTGTCCGACTGCGTCCCGATGTACCATTGTTGCGCTTGAATTTAGGTATTGCTTTGCGCGTTTACGGCAATCTTGATGGCGCCATTACTGAATTAGGTAATGTAGTAGCAGCTTATCCGGATAACTTAAAGGCAAGATCCCAGCTAGCTGCCACTTATCAGGACAAAGGCGACTGGCGCAATGCAATTATTGAATATCGTAAGGTGCTGGTGCATGAACCAGGCAACTTCTCGATTCGCTACAACTACGCCAACTCATTGCTATCGACTGGCGACGCAGCAGGCGCGTCGCATGAATTTGCTCGCGCAATTGCTATCGAACCATCGGTGCCGGAAGCACACGCTCAATTAGCAACAGCTTTGACCATGCAAGGCAATTTGCAAGACGCTGCAAAAGAATTGAAAACAGCTACCGGCATAAAAGCAGATCGTGCCGACTGGCAGTACTCGCTCGGCAATGTACTGACTAAGCTTGGCTCGTACAACGATGCAATTACAGCATTTCGTAATGCTCACAAGATAAAGCCCGGCGATATTGAAACCATTTACGGCTTGGGCTATGCACTGCAATTGAGCGGTGATATGGACTCAGCTGCGCAACAGTTTGAAGTTGTCGTCAAAGCCAGTCCGGACAACGTCAATGCTCACTACAATTTGGGCATAATAAGACAAAACAAAGGTCAATTGGCGCAAGCGGAAAGTGAATTCCGTGCGGTGCTGAATTCCACACCGAATGATGGACAAGCATTGATAAACCTCGGTCGTACCTTGCTAATGAAAGGACAATTGGGTGAAGCGGTAGGTTACTATCGCCAAGGACTTTCTATAGAAACCAACGACGCCAATGCCTATGTAGAATTGGGCAAAGCTTTAATCACACTAAAAGACAGACCAGGCGCTCGCTCGGCATTGGAATCAGCCATTGCTCTTAATCCCAACAACAAAGATGCGCAGCTAAGCCTGGCTGTTCTATCAACTGATGAAGGAAATCCGGAAAAGGCTGAAGTTATCTACAGACAATTGCTTGCTCAAAATCCCGAAGACAGCAAATTACTTGCGCTTTTGGCGGACAACTTGTCTGATCAAAATAAAAACGAGCAGTCAATTGAGATTTACCAACGACTGGTACAGCTTAATCCGCGCTCGCCGCAAGCCTACAACAATCTTGGCTTAGCCTTGCAAAAGACAGGCGATCTCACAGGTGCCGCATCACAATATCGCAAAGCTATGGAATTTGACGCCACCTTTATGGAAGCCCATGTCAATCTCGGCAATATTTACTTGATCCAGAAAGACTTTGGCAGCGCCATGAATGAATACAAGTCAGCCAGCGTGGCAGCACCCAATAATGTCCAGGTGCACTACAACCTTGGCTTAGCTTATGCCGGACAAAATATGGCTCCGGAAGCCAAAGCAGAATATCAAAGAGCCGTTAACCTTGATGAGAAGTTCTCTGCTGCCTACTATGCTTTGGGATTGGTCAACATGGCTGACAATAACGTGCCGGATGCCGTAGCTTCTTTTGAAAAATACCTCTCGCTTGAGCCGGCTGGACCTTATGCGGAATCGGCCAACAGTAATTTGGCTAAAATAAGACAAGTGGCTACTCCTCCTGCTGTAACAACAGAGGCGCCGACCACTCCCGATGCCCCAAGCAGCACATCCCAAGTCGAAAACCTTGTGAGGTAGTGTGGTTCAATCGTCACAGAGTCTGACTGATTTCCTCAAAGAACGCACTATTTTCAAAGTGCTGGATGAGCGCGTGCTTTCAGCTATTTGCCAATTGTTCGAAGAAGAGAGACTTTCATCCGGACAGGTAGTTTTTCACGAAGGTGACAAAGCTGACGCCTTGTATGTAATTCAACAAGGTCGGGTGTCTGTCTATCAGGGTCACGATCCGCCCAAGCTGGTCACGCATTTGGGCTCCGGGGACCTCTTTGGTGAAATGGCCGCCTACAACGAATCCAAACGCACTGCGACGATTCGCGCAACTGAAGACTCGATAGTCCTAAGATTGCCGATGAAGCAATTCAACGAATTACAAGCTTACTTTCCTCAAGTAACCAAAGAGATAGTCAGTCTTATCACTAAGCGATTAGACAAATCTTCCCCAACTGAAGCTGCCGGACTTAAAGGTGATTTGTCGCTATTTGATTTGCCCACAGTTATCCAAACAGTTATTTCATCCCGACAAACCGGCATTCTTACATTGAAAGCTCGCGTAGGCAAACTTTCTGCAGCGATATCTGTCAGACAAGGACGACTATTGCAAGTTGGCTTCGGACATTTGAGCGGTGAATCCGCCTGGTACGAATTACTCACCCATACAGAACCGATGGAGTTCGTTTTTGAACCACAGCCGGAAGAAAATCTGTCTGCTGCTGATCCTCATCTGAGCAACAAAGAACCTCATCAGTTGCTGCTTGAAGCGGCCAGACGCTCAGACGAGCTACCACAGCTAATGAAAAAACTCGACTGGCCGGACATGATTTACTTGCAAAACGGTTCGCCAAATTGGAAAGGCTTCAATGACAATCAAGCGGAAATCGCCCGCAAGATTTGGTTTTTGCTCGAGGTTGGTCTTTCTGTCAGTCAAATAGCAAACAAACTTCCATTTGATCGCTGGTCGGTACTTAGCTGTATGGACGCAATGCGAGAAAAAGAAATAATTCGCGCCAAGGCTGCGCCGACTCCGCCCACACCTGAGCCTGCAACACCGGTTCAACAACCTGTTTCGCTCAAAGCGATTACCATTGTTAATGGTATAAATTCAGTTACAGCAAGCTTATCAGCACTACTAGGTCGAGACCAAGTAAGGCGTTATGTCCACCAAGCGCATTCTGATGCGAGCGCCAAGTATCCGGCGCTTAGTTGCCTTACCCTCAATCCAGACAGACCAATATTTGACTTAAACAGCGAAGGACTGCCTGATGAATCTCTC
>JAKFVJ010000434.1 GCA_021732245.1 Candidatus Obscuribacterales bacterium
CCATTATTAGCCGTGAGAGGCGTACTGCCATCCCAAGGCACTGGTGTAGATGCTTTACGTCCAGCGTGCGCAATTTGAATTGCCGGCACTGAACCTTGTTCGGTGACGAATTTCGCTACACGCGCCAATGGCTCAATGTGCATGTCGTCCCAAATTCCCATATCGGCTGGACTAATGCGACCACGTGCTTCTACTGCAGTTGCTTCAACCATTACCATGCCGGCGCCACCGACGGCACGGCTGCCTAGATGGACAAGATGCCAGTCAGTTGCTTTGCCGTCTTCCGAGGAGTACTGACACATCGGTGAAACTGCAATGCGATTTGGAAGTGTGACTGAACGAATAGTAAGAGGCGAAAACAAATTGTATTGCGCTGACACAGATAGACCTCTTGCGAACTAGATTTATGAATTTGGAAATGTGGAAGGTTAGCCTAACACAGACAAAAGAAGAGAACCACCCTTAGGGAAGGTGGTTCTCTTGGGATTGGTTTCTGCAGCTTCTGCCAGGGGGGGCGGGTTAGCGACGCACGGGCCAGTTCGTCACGTAATCCAGGCTTGGCTGCCGGAACCCAAACTTATGCCGCGCACCCCAAAGCTGGTTGGGCTACCACAGACAGCGTTTGGGCCGCGCGGCTGGCAACGTATGGATTATCGTCTGCGGTTAAAGATTGGAGTATGTTGGTGGGAGTTGCGTAGCTCTCGGCTAGGGCATAACGGACATCGTCATGTTGATCTAGTGAAAGAGCTAACACTAAGGGTGAAGGAACGTTAGGATTTTCTGCAACACTTAGACGTACATCCCAATGTGGATCAACGGCTAATCTTCCTAATATGTCCACTGGAGTATTGGGATTTTCTGCTACTTGCTTGCGGACTTTCACCGAGGTATCAATAGAAAGTTGGGCCAGCTCTTTGAGGGAAGTGGTGGAGTTACCGGCCAGGATGTATCTTTCCTGATGCCCCCATGACGTTACATCCGGTACAAACGGATGCTTTCCGCTAAGAATTAGCACGTCTCTTAAAAAAAACATTTTAAGCCTCCTTCTTAAAAACTACCCTAACGTCCCTTGACCTTTAGTTCTTTTCTTTGTTGCCTCCCCTTGCTTCGTGTTTTCAATTTATCGCTCACATGTGGAAGTTTTGTGGAAGTCTTCCACAAACCAGGATTAAATCCCAAAAGCCTCACCAGGTGGCGCCTGAAGGTTTTCGGGATAACGTTACTTGTGCTGCCGCTTCTACTTGATTGATGAAGATGCTATGGCGAAAGGTGGCAAGATTGTTCGACCGGGAAGAGTAACAGTAAATGCAGATCCTTCACCTTCTGTGCTGGCAACTGTTACTTCGCCGTTGTGTGCCTGAGCAATTGATTTGACGATTGCTAGACCAAGTCCTGAACCATCGCCTGATCCTAATGAACTATTTACTCTATAAAAGTGATCGAACACATAAGGCAATTCGTTTTTTGGAATTCCTATTCCAGTATCAGCTACAGTCAAAATTACTTTGCGCTCGCGAGAAGTAAGACTAACTGTCACAACAGACTCAGGCTTCGAGTATTTAAGGGCGTTCTTGAGCAGGTTGGATACGAGTAATCGAAGAGCAATAACATCACCCTCGAATTGAAGCGCGTTGAGTTCGCCGCATTGCAAAATGATGCCCTTTTCTTTGTATAGCTCTTCAAACTCGGCAATTGTTTGACTAACTAACTCATCGAACTTGAATTTCTCAATTGTTGGTCTGTATTCAGGGCTTTCCATTTTTGCCAAAAATGTCAATGTCTTGATGATTGAGTCCATGCGTTCAGTAGCCCGATGAATTACTGGGATTTGTTTAGGCGTGATGGATTTTTCCTCTAATTCTTCCTCTAGTGCTTCGCTATTGATTTGAATAATACTTACAGGGGTGGCCAATTCATGTCCTGCATAAAGCAAGAATCGCTTGAGGACATCGAAGCTTTTCTCAATTGGAGCAACTGCTCGTCCGGCGTAGGCATAACCGGCAAAAGCAAGGCTGGCTAGAAGCAAAGGCGCGACCCACGATAACATAAACAGGAAGTGAGTAACCGGCCTGTCTCTCTCTGTAGTGGGCAATTGCACTTGCAAATAGCCGCAGAGTTTTCCACGATCGTTGAAGAGCGCGCGTGAATAGACCTTCATCTTTTGTGCTTGATCGACAATCTCACCCTGATCTTTTACAAGGATTGGTGTGCCGTGCAAACCATAGTCATAGACCAATTTTTCGTTGGCATCGAATAGTTGTATGGTTGCCGATCGTTCAAAAGGCTCATCTAAGACATGCTTTTCCCAGCGCATAATTTTTGGCACCGGTCCACTGAGGTCAATGCCAGGTCTTATCTCTGAACTTAGCAACGCGAGTTCTCTGGTAAGAGCTTCATCCAGTCTGTTATTGAAATAGACAAATCCAAGGGTTGTTAAAAGACCATAGATAACTGTGGACAACAACACAAATAGCAAAGTTAGTCTAAATCTAAGGCTCTTAAACATTACTGCGCCTCGAATTTATAACCCATGCCGTGTACAGTGCTAATCATTGATTCGCCGGTCGGCATATCGATTTTCTTGCGCAAATTTTTGATGTAGGTGCGCACCGTGTCTGGCAGCATTAGCGAATCTGATGGCCATACTCTGTCAACGAGAGCTTCCGCGCTAAATACTTGATTGCTGTGCCGCATAAAAAATTCCAGCAAAGCGTATTCTTTAGGCAGTAAGTGTAACGGCTTGTCGTTTTTAGTAACGGTTTTTGCCAGAGGATCAATAGTCAAATAGCCAATAGTAATGATTGTCCCCGGAGTTTGCGCTGGTCTGCGCAACAAGGCTCTCACGCGCGCTACCAATTCCCGTAAGTGAAACGGCTTGGTCAGATAATCATCTGCTCCACAATCGAGACCAGCTTCTTTATCTTCCAATGATGCTCTAGCTGTGAGCATCAAAATTGGTGTCGTCCCTTTGTTGGATCGAAACTTGCGACAAATATCCAAGCCGCTGGCACCAGGTAGCATCCAGTCAAGGATGATTAAGTCGTATTGATACAAGCGCAAGCACTCTAATGCCTCGTCACCATTGGCGACCACTTCAACTAGGTGCTTTTCGCGTGTGAGCGTATCACTTATCGGACCCGATAAGTCTGCTTCGTCTTCAACTAACAAAATTTTGGCCATACATTACTTTATACAGTAAGCCTGCTTTGCACTCAAGTCCGATTGTCAATTGGAGATATTGTCTGTTTAGGCGGGAAGAACTTTGAACCTATCAATGTGGCGTGGCCTGTAGATTGCAAAGTCTTTCCGGTCTAGGGTGACAATGGTTGTAATGTTATGTCTTTCGGCGGAGGCAACCAGGACAGCATCCGCAAAATCCATAGGCAGGTCAGCATATTTGGTCATAAGTTCATTGATGCGATTCAAATCGGCACTATTTAGACACAAT
>JAKFVJ010000048.1 GCA_021732245.1 Candidatus Obscuribacterales bacterium
GCGCCAAGCTCGTTTAGTTTTCAGTTTCCTGTTTGAGTTTGTCTTCCCAATACCAGGAATCGCCGCGATGGTACTTGTGGCACATCTCTACCATCCTCTGCAAGTCCTTAATCAAATGCTTGTGCGGGCGCGGCGCGTTGGCAGTGAGATTACTATCTATGTCCAGTTTTGCCCCAAGCGTTTTAAATGCTCCCTCAATGTCACCACGCTCGAGTTGTCTTTGAAGAAGGATATCCGTAGCCTTATCGGCCATTTCCATGAGCTCGCGCTTTTGCTCTGCCGTCATATATTTGGCAAGATTCTTTGAAGCTTTGGCATAATTCCCCTGCTGCTCCACCAATAATTGCTCAGATTGGGGATCGTCATTTAAAGCCTTAAGAGCAATGTCCAGTCGCTCTTCCCATACTTGGAGTGTCCTCGGCAAAGAATCGATTTGCGCTTTGTCCCGCTCGTCAGGATTTTTCGTGCGACTGCCATCAACATAATTGTCGTCCAGGGAATCACCACGGCTTGACGGCAAATTTGTTATTTCCACGGACTCAAGGTACTTACTTGACGCTGCCGTGGTTTGCAGCTCTTGTTTTTCTAGAATTTTGCTTGCCTGTCCGGCATCTTCAATCACCCTATCAATTTTGACGCCCGTCTCTATCGACGGACGGGCACGCTCTTCTGCATCCTTATAGCGATTATTCTCGACCATGTTAACCTCACCTATGAAGATATTCCCTGACCGCATAGAACAGAGATTAAATTGGAGATTTGATTAAAATGGGCTAAAATTTCCAGCTCCATCTGATCTATGTAATTGCAAATACGTGCACGAGGACTAATGCAAAAACTCTCCACCTGTTTATGGTTCAACAATAATGCCGAGGAGGCAGTAAATTTCTACACCTCCATATTTAAAGACTCCAAAATCAAAGCCACAACCCGCTATGGCGAAATATCTTCCGTAGAATCAGGACAAGAAAAAGGCTCGATAATGACCATCAGCTTTGAGTTAGCCGGCCAGGATTACCTGGCTCTTAATGGTGGATCCATCTATGCATTTACCCCTGCTGTCTCAATCATCGTCACCTGCGATACGCAAGAAGAAATCGACTACTATTGGAAAAGTCTCTCCGCCGGAGGGCAAGAAGTCCAATGTGGTTGGCTCACGGACAAATTTGGTTTGTCTTGGCAGATAGTGCCAACTGCAGTCTATGAAATGATGAATGAGGGGGATCCAAAGAAGTCGGACCGTATGATGTCCGCACTCATAAATATGGTCAAACTCGACCTAGCTGCTCTTAAAAAAGCCTACGCGGGTTAATAAGTTACAGACACCTACGATCTATAGGTAGTCAACTTCAACAAGTTAGTCGCATGTGCTACCTTGTCTTGAGTTGACCACAAAGCAGCAGGAGAGCGCATCGTGAACGATTTAGATAACAAACAAGTGATAAATATTCTCAATAAGATTATGGAGCTTGAGCTCGCTGGAGTCGTTCGCTATACCCACTACTCTTTGATGGTTTATGGCTACAATCGTATTCCTATTGTCTCCTGGCTCAAGGGTAACGCTACAGAGAGCCTCGATCACGCCTACAAGGCGGGCGAATTGGTCACCCTGATGGGCGGACACCCATCCCTCAAGATTGGACCCCTTCTTGAGACGGAGAAGCACGATATAGGCGATATTTTAAGAGAGAGCCTCGACCACGAAACTGCTGCCATCAAGGCATACTATGAATTATTGAAGGCTTCCGAGGGTAAATCGGTGCTTCTCGAGGAGTACTCCCGGGAAATGATCATGTCCGAGGAGCTGCACCTAGACGAAGTGAATAAGATGCTGCGCAAACCCGGCGAACTCAAGCCCTTCCACGAATAAAGCGCTTTTTTCCCTCTGAAAATGAGGATCCGATCAGGTATGCACGCGATATATTCAGAGGGAAAATCAATATCTAGATGTTGAAATATTTCTTTTGATCGTGTACAAAGTAGTCACCTAATGTGGTGTGTGTGATTCAAGTGAATTACAAAGTTAAGGAGTCCAGAAATGGCAAAAGCAAAAAAGGCAACTAAAGCCAAAAAGGCACCGGCAAAAAAGGCAACGAAAAAAACCGTAGCCAAGAAGCCAGCTGCTAAGAAGGCAACAAAGAAAGCTGCTCCTAAAAAAGCAGTAAAAAAAGCGGTAAAGAAAGCAGCCCCAAAGGCTAAAACAAAGCGTAAACCGAACGCAGCATTCATGAAGCCAATGACACCGTCACCGGCTCTCGCTGCTGTAATCGGTGCTAACCCGAAACCGCGTACTGAAGTAACCAAGAAAATTTGGGAATACATCAAGAAGAACAAACTTCAAGATTCTAAGAACAAGCGCATGATCAATGCCGATGACAAATTGAAAGATATTTTCAAAGGCAAGAAGCAAGTGTCCATGTTCGAAATGACCAAATTGGTTGCCGGTCACCTCAAGTAAGGCGATCTAAGCAATTAGACTGAAATAGCTGAGCGTTAAACGCTCAGCTATTTTTTTGGGGAATTTATCTATACAAGGGAACTCGTCCTCAATGTTCTGTAGGGGCGCATTGCATGCGCCCTGTTCTCTGCCGGAACCAATCATAGCCAAAAGCATCCTTACCCCCATGAGCTTCGGCTCGTCAATTTTGCTTTGGAATAAACGGCAATGACCCAGTTTGATAACAAAACTGCCAGTTCTCCCTCTGCCCACGACAAATACGTCGTTGACACCCGTCCTCTCTGTCAGGACAAGCAATTCGTGCTCACCGATGCCGCCCACCCCCGTATCGTGCTCAAACATGGCAGCCACTTCTTAATATTGGACCCTGGGGCACAAATCCCCTCCTGTAATACCCTCGGCTACGGATATTACAGAAACGACACAAGGCACATAAGCCAGTGGGAACTTTCACTGGATGACCAGCCTTTGTCTCTTTTGTCCAGTCGCGTAGACGAGGGTTACATGGGTTATTTCCTCTATACAAATCCACAAACAGCCGCCCTGCACCAACAAAAGGTGACTGTTCTAAGACAAGTAGTCCTAGCCGATTTACTCTGGGAAAGAATAAAGGTAGAGAATTTCCACAATGAAGAGGTCTCATTTACGTTCAGACTGAATTTCCACTCGGACTTCGCCGATATATTCGAGGTCCGTGGTCTTAATAGACCAGCTCGCGGACAACGGATGCTACCAGTCGACAATCAGGACAAGGAGAGTCTCTTCCTTGCCTATAGAGGGGTCGACAATGTGCTTTTAGAGACGGAAATCCAATTTCTAGGCATTCGTCCGGACATCATGCAGGATGGCGAGGCAGTATTCGATATCAACCTTGGCGCTCATCAAACAAAGACATTCGAATTGAAAGTCTCCACCCGCTGGGACGGCGTGGAAGCTCCCCACTCAAGTGAAGAAGCCGATTATGCCAGCGCAAA
>JAKFVJ010000192.1 GCA_021732245.1 Candidatus Obscuribacterales bacterium
CTTATCAATCGTGCATACTCGTATTGCATGGTTGGGTAATATAAAAAAGCTCTCGCCGAATTAGACACCATGACCAAGTTACCATTGGAGAAGCTTCGATGGCTTATATGTTAAGCAACCGAGCCCGTGTCAACGCACTAACAGAGAATCTTTCTGCTGCTGAGCAGGACTCTGAGGATGCACTCAATTTATTCCCAAACGATCCATCACTTTTGGCAACCCGTGGACTTGTCTTATTCAAAAGACAGCAAAACGAAGAAGCCCTTACAGTACTTTCAAAGGCAATTGAAATTGAATCCCATCATGCTGACGCTCATTGGCTCAGGCACTTGGTTTACAAAGCCCTCAATAACATCGAAAAATCCGATCTAGATAAAGAACTGGCATTCCAAAACAAGTATCACGTCGGCTCCATTTCCTAGTGACTCAAAGCAAAACCAGTAGTGGTTACTACTCCAACATTGTAGTTCAAAACTAGAATATCAACGGTGATTGCAATGATGTATTCGGTCTCACTACTCTTTCATACATCCCCCTCAGATGACCCCCAAACACATCAACTCTGGGAAGACCGCATTCTTCTCATATCTGCGGACAGTGATGAAGAGGCTAAAGAAAAGGCTGAGGCAATTGGCCGCAAACACGAGTTCGAATACATGAACGCTCTTGGTTTTATGGTCACAGTTAAACTCGAACGTGCAGAGAGCGCCTGTCTAATAGACGGAGAGCTACTAGACGGTTGTGAGTTATTTAGTCGATTCCTGTCTGACACCGAAGCGCGCAGTATCTTGAAACCATTTACAGATTAACCGTTGTCCGTTCCGGCGGCCGCAAAAATATACAGCTCGAAATACGATAGACTCAAAATAATGCGCAATACTAAACTCAGACTGGTAGTACTCATCTCGGCTTCATTGCTTGTAACCGTCGCCGCCTATCGAGCGTGGCTGGACTACCAAGAATCGACCGTGCCAGTTGTGTACTGGTTCGAGATCCCTGAAAAATTCAATACGCTCAACGACCTAAACTCAAACCTTGCTTCCGAGTTGAAGCATGCTCAACTCGACGATACGATACAAATTCACAACAAATACACACAACTAGTACAACAGGTAATCAACCCTTCGACCTCAGACGATGATTTAGTGATGTTGGCCATTGCGGCCGAAACTCAAGATCCGTGGTTAAGCTATTCCGAAAAAATCTATCAGACTGTATTCTATGAGTGTGTTTTTTCTCTAGGCAAAAGAAAAACCAAGAGTGCGGTTAGGGGACTAAACAAAATCAAAAATTACCTGATACGACATTCACACTTCGACGGACATCTTGCAGAAACAATCGAAGAAGTGGAAGAAAACCAACGTACAAAATTTCCTACAGACTAAGTTCACCCGAGATAAGATCATTTAACTTCGCTAGTTTACTTATGAAACTCTAGGTCTCGATCAACATGTCCGACAACCTGCGGCAGGTACAAAGATTACTTTTACCGTTGGTGCTTCTGATCCGACTCAAATCAAGGCATACATTAACGGTAACCTTGTTGCGACAAAGACAACAACCTTGCCATCGGCGACTGAAGCCATGAACACCAGTCCGGCTGTGATCATGACTCTAACGAGCAGCGCTGCAAGCTTTGACTACGGTTCGTTTACGGCCGAGACGTATTAAGAAGTCGTAGAATCGCAAAGCGAGGAACGGGCGCATGCAATGCGCCCCTACAAAAAACAATACGGGTTATGTCATTCTGAGCCTGCAGCTGGCGAAGAATCTCGTGAGTTAAAGACGTGAGAACCTTCGGCTAAATCCTCAGGATGACGGTTACCAGTGCGGTTTCAGACGCTGCTAATTAACGACGCCAGATATCAGCACCGAGATTGCGTAGCTTGGACTCGAGGTGTTCATAACCACGGTCTAAGTGAATCAGTCCGCTTACTTCGGTAATGCCTTCGGCTGCGAGTCCGGCGATGATTAGTGCACCAGCTGCACGCAAGTCTGTCGCTTTTACTTCAGCGCCTGTAAGTCTCGGTACGCCTTTGACGACGGCGGCGTTGCCGGTTAAGGCGACGTCGGCGCCCATGCGGCGGAGTTCTGGTACGTGACCGAAGCGGTTTTCGTAAATTGTCTCGGACAAGATTGAAGTACCTTCAGCGATGGTCAAGACGGCCATCAAAGGTGCTTGCAAGTCTGTTGGGAAGCCTGGGTAAGGCAATGTCGTGATGTCGGTGCCTTTGTTCAGACCGTCGCTGCGGATTTTCATTGTGTCCGGAGCGTACATTGAAATTTCGCCGCCCATTTCCGATACCTTGCTCATCAAGGCATACAGGTGATGCGGGTTGGCTCCTTCGACAACGATTTCACCGCCTGTAGCGAGCACAGCCATAATGAATGTGCCTGCTTCCAGTCTGTCTGGAATGGTGTCGAATGTAGCGCCGTGGAGTTCTTCCTGCTTCACGCCATCAATGATGATGGAGTAGGAGCCGGCTCCTTGAATTTTTGCTCCCATGGCGACCAAGAAATCAGCCAAGTTGACGATTTCCGGATCTTGGGCAGCGTTTTCGATGATTGTCTGACCTTCGGCCAAAACAGCAGCCATCATGATGTTTTCTGTGGCGCCGTTGGATGGACGGTCTAAGTGAATTCTTGTGCCGACCAACTTCTCGGTATTGGCATAGACATAGCCGTGCTCGATTTTGACTTCGGCTCCGAGCATTTTGAGACCGCGCTCGTGCAAGTCGATGCGGCGTTCGCCGATTGCACAACCGCCCGGCAGAGAAACTTTTGCCTTTTTGAAGCGAGAAAGTAGTGGTCCTAAAACAACAATTGAAGCGCGCAATTGGCTAACCAGCTCATACGGTGCTTCGGTATCTCTTACATCACGGGCGTCGATTACAACTTGCCCTTCGGTGATGTCGACTTTGGCGCCTAAGTAGCGAATGACCTCAGCCATCATGTAGACGTCTGTCAGGTTCGGTACGTTGCGCAAAATGCTTACGTCTTTGGTGAGCAATGCTCCAGCCATCATCTTCAACACGGCGTTTTTCGCGCCGCCAACACGCACAGTGCCTCTCAAAGGCTTGCCACCACGAATGATGATTTTCTGTTCCGCTGCGGCTTGTACCGCTTCCATTTGGCTCTGGCGAGCCTGTTGTTCTAGTCGAGTGGCTTCTGTTGACATGTGTTGTTGTTTCTTTCTAGTAATTCAACTTACGGTCTGGTTGTTAGGACATCTTTTGGGTGGTGGAGTCCTGTTGATCAGATAGGACGAGTTACTCCCGCCATCCCTCAAAACCTACTCTACACGGCCAACGTAAACTATATGTTAATTGAGGCAGCAAACTCCATCCAGGCAATGTGTTTAACGCGCTTATCAACCGTTACGTTACTTAATTACCTTAGCGTAATTTCAGACAATTAGCCAATCTTACCC
>JAKFVJ010000333.1 GCA_021732245.1 Candidatus Obscuribacterales bacterium
AAGACTTTGCTCAGCATTGGTTGCGCCAATTGTTATGACGTTGCTGCGGCCAAGACCGTCAAGTTCAATGAGTAATTGATTCAGTGCGCCTGTGCGATTGTTGCCCGTCTCCGTCATAGTTCCGCCGACTGCATCTATTTCATCGATAAATACAATTGCAGCAGGACTCTTGCGCGCTTGTGCGTACAGGGCACGAATTCGTCCAGCGCCTTCGCCGGCAAATGAGCTCTGGAAATAACTAGCTGAGAGTCCATAGAAAGGAACACCAGCTTCGTTAGCAATTGCTTTGGCAAGCATTGTTTTACCAACGCCTGGTGGCCCGATGAAGAGCAAACCTTTGGGAACTTTGGCGCCAATCTTGCGCAAGTCATCACCGTGACGCAAGAAGTCGACAATTTCTGATACATCTTGTTTGACTTCATCGACGCCAATAACATCATCAAGACGAATTGAAGCGTCAGCATTGCCGAGTTCTACGCCGGAACCGACAAGAGTTCTTTCTAGTCCGACCGAAATTCGATCGAGAGCATTTTCAATTGTTTCTTGATTGACTTTACCTGGTCCACCAGGGCGTCTTGCCAACAGCGCTGCTTCATTGATTACGTTGGCAATTTCAGCCGGTGAATAGTTGGTTGTTAGCTTTGCTAATTCGTCCAGATCTATATTCACGTCACTCGAGACTTTGCCCAAGTAATAGCGGAATAGGTCTTTGCGTTCTTCCGGATTAGGTGACTGGAAGTAGATGCGTCTGTCCATGCGACCAGCACGCATAAGAGCTGGGTCAAGAATGCCATCGTTATTGGTTGCTCCAATAACGAGCACATTGGACGCCTGGAATCCATCCATTTCGGTAAGCAGCGTATTCAAGGTCATATTCATGTCTGCTTGTCCGCCGAAGCCTTTATCTCCTTGTCGGCGGGCTCCCATGGAGTCAATTTCGTCAATGAACAAAATTGCTTTTTCGTACTTACGCAACTTGCGGAATAGTGTCTTTAGTTTCAAAACACCAAGACCCATAATCAAGCCACTAAGTGACGAACCTTCCACTACATAGAATGGAATGCCAACTTCGTTAGCGATAGCTCGGGCGAAGAGAGTTTTACCTACACCAGGAGGTCCAACAAATAGAATGCCTTTTGGAACTTCAGCGCCTGATTCAGAATAGTGTTTGGGGTTGGCAATAATGTCGATAACTTCGCGAATCTCAACCTTTGCCTGATCATTGCCGATGAGTTCGGAAAGTTTAGTCGGAGCTTTTGGATTAATTGTTGGCTTCTTAAAGAGAAATGGAAATATCCGTAGCCAAAATCCCTTTGGTGCTTTCGAATCCGCTCTTGGTGGCAGCGGGAAAATTATGGAGATAAGTAAGTAGTACTGGATGAGGATAACCAGTGCGCCGAAGATGGCGCTGGCAATGACGGAGACTACCGAGTACTTCAGCAGCGCGGGGAATGATGTAAACGGATTCCAGTATGGTGAGCTGAATAATAGAACCAGCGTCCATACGATTAGTAGAGTCCATTTTGCCCACGGTTTTAACATGGTGTTTATCCTCGATTAGTTATTTGCGCCAAGGGGAAACTCGGCTGTTCTCTCGTTGCTCTTCTCATCTATCTTGGTCATGTAGCCGACACCTCTTGCAGTGTCAGCAATATGAATCTCGGGAATGTTGCCTTCGGCTCTTTCCATGCCCAAGCCACTTTCCTTAACGTGTCCAATACCTACCGGCATCGGATACGGTGGCGGCTGATCCGGAATTAGGCTGAACAGCAAGCAGCTCAGCACAAGCATTGCAAAGAAACTAACAACAAAAGCCTTCATGGATCACATTGTAGCTAGGAAGAAACCCGGATAGCAAATGGTATTTCCCGGGAATTTTCTAGGGAAAAGGACCTTTTTCTAGTTGTACCCAGGAATGAGACTTAAAGAACGCGGTTAATCTGCTCTGCGAGCAATTCTTTTGACGTGACACCACTTACGATGGTGACCATTTTGCCGTCCTTGAAAAGCATAAGAGTCGGCACGCCGTTCACATTAAACTTGCCGGCTAGCTCTGGCTCAGCATCAATATCAACCTTGACGGTTTTTATCTGCTCTTCGAATTCTTTGGCAATCTCATTGACCACTGGTTTCATTTGCTTGCATGGACCACACCAGGTCGCCCAGAATTCAACCAGCACCGGCTTTTCGGATTGGAGCACATCGCTGTCGAAGCTTGCTTGTGTGACTGCCGGCACAAGGTCGGAATCTTCACTGGTTGCCGCGCTTTGTTGCAAAGAACTCGGCACCTGCGAAACTGCCGGCCCATGAGAGCCGTTAATGATCGCCCCGATCATGAGGCAGGCGAGGAAAGCTAGGAGAACATCGCGCATTGATTACCTTGTTTTGACTCCATCATATATCAAAAGGCGGTCCGTTATTTACAACGGGCCGCCCTCAGTTTTGAATTCGTTAAATTAGCCGACGTGCTTGTTGATAGCTGTAGCCAAAGTGGATTTCGGTACGGCGCCAACGATTTGCTCGACTACCTGACCGCTCTTAAAGAGGTAGAGGCTTGGAATTCCTCTGATGGTATAGGCTTGAGCCGTCTTTGGATTCTCGTCGGTGTTCAACTTGACGACCTTTAAGCGTCCGTCAAATTCCTTAGCCAGATCTTCGACCACTGGAGCAACGGCCTTACATGGTCCGCACCAGGGAGCCCAGAAGTCAACAAGTACTGGAAGGGGGTCTTTTAAAACCTCGTTCTCAAAATCGTTATCATTTACGTTCGACACATGGGTCATTGGATAAGGACCTCCCTAAATCTCTGGGGTTTTGACAACCCGGACACTCGATCTCGAATTATAGATACCATTACATAATGACATAGAAATGCTCGTTTTGTTTTAATCCCAATCTAATTGCCTATTTTTAGTCTAAATCTTGGAATCGAAATTAGCATCGGCAATAATTGACTATAGGGGGAGGCAAAAGAAATGTTCAGGCAACTTTCTAATTGGCTGTCCCGCAGTCTTGCAAACCAGCTTCTATTTACCTACTTGCTGGTATTAACGATTGCCCTTATGGCTGTAAGTGTATGGGCGTTGGTTATCTTAAAGTCAGAATCAATATCCGACTTGCGTAATGCGTTGCAAGTCGAAGCCGTCAATTTGGGTCTGGAAATTGACAATGACTTAGCGCTTGATTCGCCGGAAGCAACCGCTCGTATCCAATCGGCTACCGACAGACATGCCGGTAAGTTAAATGCGTGGGTGACCGTTGTCGATAGTGGTGGTCATGTTATGGCCGAGTCCGGAATGCGTCCTTCAAGATCGAAAGAAAGTATTTCCGACCAGCCGGAGATAAATGATGCGCTTGCCGGTATCTCGGCGATTTATACACGTAGCTCCCACTTAACCAAAACAGACTGGCTATTCGTTGCTTACCCAG
>JAKFVJ010000299.1 GCA_021732245.1 Candidatus Obscuribacterales bacterium
CGGGAGCAATTAGTGTTGCAACTAGCCAGCGGAAGGGGAAGCCCAATCCAATTGCCACAATAGATAGAAGTATGTCATAAGGTAAAACATACCAGGTCAAATTACGCACTTCCTCAAAGATCCATGGCTGCCAGAAAAATTGCGCGGCGGTATCCCCTGGTTGAGCACCAAAAGAGGAAATCAAGGCAGCTATAAGCATGTAGCCTATGCCGAATAAATGCACCGACAATAGTCCGCAAACTACAGCCAGACATTGTCTTTTACTAGTCCTGTTTTGCACCGTCAGGCGTCCTGTCACCCAGCAAGCGACAACCATTCCCAGAAGATAACCAAAACCAGGCTGTTTAAAATACTCGATACCACCACCTGACGAGAAAGCAAAAATGCCCAAGGGCGGTCCAAGAAAACCAATTATCAAAAATACAATTGCCGAAATGGGGGCAAGCAACGGTCCTAATACGTAGCCGACAAAAATTGCTACAGGAGCCTCCGGAACATAAATGCTCATGCGAATTGGCTCTGATCCGTAAGCTAATTCCGGCACATTATGCTTAAGTTCGCTGCCAATTTGTCCAGGCAGTCTCGCCACTAAATTTTCAGAAGCCTGGCGAACATAGCGAATTAAATTGCCTTCTGTCGCAGTCGGCAGATTCAAGCCAAGAAATGTCGCCAAAAACAAAAGCTGCGTACCGATTAAGACAACGATTAGTTGTCCAATTCGCGATTTGCGGCGCATATTCTGCGATTTACCAACCAGTGTCAGCGGCATGGCAAGCCTCCTTCACCAGACGACATATTGAATTTTCTCTCTTTATCGAAAAGTTCTTTTTCCTTTTCATCAACCAGTTTTTGATAAGAAGGGTTTTCAATATTCTCCGTCCAGAGCACAAGCGCATCTTCACCATTGTCCTGGTAGTAACTGCGTCTTTGCCCCAGATTTTTAAATCCGTATTTGAAATAGAGATTTTGCGCCCACTGATTAGATACTCTAACTTCCAGAGTTATCCAACGCGCGCCAAGCTTTTGTGCAGCACGAATATCATGGATGAGCAGTCTTTCGCCAACTGACTGGCGTCTAAAATCAGGGTGTACGGCAAGTGTTGTGATATGTGCTTCCTCGCCGATAAGCCAAAATCCGGAATAACCAATAAGTTGATTTGTGTCAGTATTCCAAGCCGCAAAGTACTGTCCGGACATGTTGTTCAATTCATTGACAAAAGATTGATACGACCAATGATGATTGCCAAAGGCAACTGGCTCAATAGCCATCACTTGGTCAAGGTCCAGTAGTGTCAATTGCCTTATTTGAATTTCCACGACTTACCTACTTAGCTGTTTTCAGCGTAATGGATGGACCGCGCAGATAAAGTGGTGCAACCTTAGCGAAAGGAAATTCCTTAGTCAGCTCAACTCTTTTTTCAGCTGAAAGACTGCCGGACAAGTCGCCAAGTCCACTTAAAGATAACCTATCTTGTGCTATTTGCGCCTGGATTATGGCAATATTTTCAATCTCAGGCAATTGAATAAATTGACCGTCCATTTCTTCAATCAAAGAACGGCAGTCACTTTCGCCGAACCAGTCATTGAATTCACCAAGAACTGAGCTTAATCTCTCTGCCGGCAAATAACAGGGCTCTACTTCCGTGATGATGCCTTTGTCAGTCTTGCCATACCCGGCGGCAAAGTACTGCATTATGCCCCTATTGGTACCGGCCTTAAGTACAACAGCCGCGGGCAATTCCCCTTCGAGAACTCTACTTAAGCAGTCTAATTTGCTCACGCCGACAACAGGCAGATTCAACGCTTGTCCAATTGTTCGAGCTGTCACTATGCCCGAGCGAATACCTGTAAAACTGCCGGGACCAATGCCCACCACCAATACATCAATGCTGTTTTTCTGCCATCCGGCATTTTTCAATGCACTATCAATTGCCGGCAAAAGGCTACTGGCAATTGTTTGGCGACTTTCGGCACTTGCTTCTGCCTTCGTCTCAACCACCTGGGAATTCTCCATCAGGCATAAGCGAAGGTCAGCGCTCGTGTCAAAAGATAAAAGACGCATTAGGTAGCTACCGGTGGTTTTGGATCCGAAGCACTTAAATCGGCTTCTTGCCCTGCGTCAGCTAGAAGATCCTCGTCGATGATTTCGTTCAACTCATCGAGGTCGACCATCATTGGTTGCGCTCTAAATACCAACTGAATAGATTCTTGCTGAATGGAGCGCAGAAGCTGATTGAACATATCAAAAGCTTCACGTTTGTATTCCTGCAGCGGATCGCGCTGTCCATAACCACGCAAACCAATACCATCGCGCAAGATGTCGATATTGTGCAAATAGTCAACCCACTTGCTGTCAATCGTGCGCAAGAGTACTTGCCTTTCCAGTTCACGCATGGTTTCTGCGCCGATGTGCTGTTCGCGCACATCATAAGCAAGACGTGCCGATTCAATAAGCTTGCTGCGCAATTCATCGTATGAAAGTCCGGTCAACTCGTCTAGACGCAAATCGCTCAACATCGGAATATCGGTTGCCAGAACATTCATCACTTCAGGCAGACCTGCTTCTTCCCACATTTCCGGTGGTGACTCAGAGTCAATAAATGAACCCAGAGCAATATCGATATGTTCATCGAGCATATCCAAAATTGCTTCCTTTAATTGAGCACGCTCAAGAATACGTCTGCGTTCACGATAGATAACTTCACGCTGCGTGTTTAGAACATCGTCGTACTGCAAAACGTGTTTACGTGCATCGAAGTGATGCGCTTCCACTTTCTTTTGCGCGCCTTCGATAGAACGTGTGACCATACCGGATTCAATCGGCATTTCTTCATCTACTTGAATGAGATCCATCAACCCGGCAATCTTGTCGCCGCCGAAGATGCGCATCAAATTATCTTCAAGCGAGAGGAAAAAGCGCGTTGTGCCAGGATCGCCCTGACGGCCGGCACGACCTCTTAACTGGTTATCGATACGGCGGGATTCATGGCGCTCGGTGCCGATGATGTGCAAGCCGCCCAATTTTACGACTTCATCATGCTCTGCATCGGTTTCGCCCTTGATACGCTCGTGGAGCTCCTTATAGCGTGCTTCCCATTGCGGATCATCTAGTTGAACTCCTTCTTTAGCAAGTTTCTCCTTAGCTAAGAATTCCGAATTTCCACCCAAGAGAATGTCGGTACCACGACCAGCCATGTTGGTAGCAACGGTTACCGCACCTTTTCTGCCGGCTTGTGCCACAATCATCGCTTCTTTTTCGTGATGCTTAGCATTGAGCACATGGTGTGAAATGCAACGGCGAATAGCAGCAATTACGCGAGCCGTCTTAGCTATTGAATAAAAGCGTTCAATCAGCTCTTCTTGTTTGGGGTATTCCTTCTCTACTTGCTTGCAGACTTCTTCGAACTTGTCAGAATCAAT
>JAKFVJ010000205.1 GCA_021732245.1 Candidatus Obscuribacterales bacterium
CATGCGCCCGTTCGAGAAATCAACTAATCATAAGTTCACTGGAGGAACAAAACCCATCATGTCCAACAAAATCAAATGCGGACTAGTCCAAGCATCCAACGATGTTATTCCGCCGCTAAATGCAGCCGATTCCAAAATGATCCAGCAAATTCAAAAGAACATGCTCGACAAGCACGTAAAATTCGCTGAAGAAGCCGGCAAGCAAGGCGTACAAATCCTCTGCTTCCAAGAACTCTTCAACGGACCATACTTCTGTGCCGAACAAAATCCAGCCTGGTACGAAATGGCTGAAGAAATTCCAAACGGCCCAACCATCAAGAAGATGCAAGAACTTGCCGCCAAATACAAAATGGTAATGGTTATCCCAATTTACGAAAAAGAACAAACCGGCGTCTACTACAACACAGCCGCTGTGATAGATGCTGACGGCTCCTACCTCGGCAAGTACCGCAAGAGCCACATTCCACAAGTCAACCCAGGCTTCTGGGAGAAGTTCTACTTCCGTCCAGGCAACCTCGGCTATCCAGTATTTGAAACCAAGTACGCCAAAGTCGGCGTCTATATCTGCTACGACCGTCACTTCCCTGAAGGTGCACGAGTGCTCGGCTTGAACGGCGCTGAAATCGTCTTCAATCCATCAGCAACTGTTGCCGGACTTTCCGAATACCTCTGGAAATTAGAGCAACCAGCTCATGCTGCAGCTAATGGATACTTCATCGGCGCCATCAACCGCGTCGGTAACGAATCCCCATGGAACATCGGTGAGTTCTACGGCACAAGCTACTTCTGCAACCCAAAAGGTCAAATCATCGCTCAAGCAACTCGCGACAAAGAAGAATTGCTTGTAAGCGAATTGGATCTCGAAGAGATTGCCCAAGTACGTAACACCTGGCAGTTCTACCGCGATCGCAGACCGGAAACCTACGAAGAATTGGTTGCCCTTTAATTCAAGGACGAAATAAATCATGGCTGAGCATTACAAGCCCGTTAAATACAAAGCTTGGGAAATGAGTTTGGAAGAACGCTTCCAGGAAGTTTATCCACCGCTTTCCGAGCGCGACGCAACCGTTGAAGCAAATAGATGTCTATTCTGCTACGACGCTCCGTGTATGGACGCTTGCCCAACCCATATCGACATCCCAACCTTCATTAAGAAGATTGCTACAGGCAATGTAAAAGGTTCGGCACGCACCATTCTCGAGTCCAACCTGTTGGGTGCGACCTGCGCCAGAGTCTGCCCAGTGCAAGAACTCTGCGAGGGGGCTTGTGTGCTTGAGCATGATCACAAACCAATTGCTATTGGTCGTCTGCAAAGATACGCAACAGACTATGCCATCGAAAGAAACATCAAATTCTTCGAGAAAGGCAAACCAAATGGCAAAAAGGTCGCCATCGTTGGTGCTGGTCCGGCTGGACTTTCATGCGCCGGTGAACTTGCCAAACTCGGCTTTGATGTCACCGTCTACGAGCGTCAAAAGCTCGCAGGCGGACTGGACACCTATGGCATAGTTGTCTTCCGTGAACCAATTGAAGTGAGTTTACGCGAAGTCAAAATGATCGAAGACCTGGGTGTCAATGTCAAAACCGGCGTAAACGTCGGCAAGGACATTACCTTTGAAGAATTGATCGAAAAGAATGACGCTGTGTTTGTGTCCATTGGCTTGGGCGATGTACCAAACATGGAAATTCCCGGCGAAAATCTACCAGGCGTCCACGACGGCTTGGAATTCATTGCTGAAACAAAAACCCAGCCATTGAATACAATCAAATTCGGCAAACGCGTAGCAATCATCGGCGCCGGTAACACCGCCATCGACGCGGCCACTATTGCTCGTCGTCTTGGTGCAGAGCGCGTAAATATGATTTACCGCCGCTCGGAAGCTGAGATGACTGCCTATCACTTTGAATACGAATTTGCTTTGGGCGAAGGCGTAAGCTTTATGTTCCTCACTCAGCCAATTGAAGTAGTCGGCAACGGCCGTGTCGAAGGCTTGAAGTGCATTCGTATGGACTTAGGAACACCTGACCAATCTGGTCGTCGCGCACCTGTGCCTGTACCAAATTCTGAATTCATCGTCGAATGCGACATGGTCATCAAAGCCATTGGTCAAAAGAAACACACGAATGTAATGCAAAAGCTGGCAACATTCGGTGTCCAGGAAACCAAAGGCTACATTGCTGTCGACACTACAACCAACCGCACCGCCAATCCAAAAATATTTGCCGGTGGAGACTGCGTGCGCAGCATTGGTGAAGCATCAACTGTTATGGCGGTACAAGACGGCAAGATTGCCGCTCGTGCCATTCACGAGCAACTTGTAGGCAAAGGCGAACTCGCCCACGCCGGCAAGTGCTGCAAGTAAAAGATTCATCGTAGGGGCGCTTAAAAATCATCGTAGGGGCGCTAAAAAAAATCATCGTAGGGGCGCATTGCATGCGCCCGAGGACATAGGAAAAATGGCTAACTTAGAAATCAATTTTGCCGGTATCAAGTCTCCAAATCCTTTTTGGCTGGCTTCTGCTCCACCGACTAACTCAGGCTACCAAATCCAGAAGGCATTTGAAGCAGGCTGGGGTGGTGCCGTATGGAAAACTATCGGCGCTCCTGTATTGAATGTCTGCAACCGCTACGGCACGATGGACTACAAAGGGTCAAAGATAATCGGCCTAAACAACGTCGAACTTATCTCTGATCGTCCAATTGAAATCAACCTAAAAGAAATTGCTGAAACGAAACGCAACTTCCCAAACCACGCTGTAATTGTCAGCGTCATGGTCGAGTCCAAAAAGGAAGCCTGGCAAGAAATCATCAAGCGCGTTGAACAAACAGGCGCCGACGGTTTCGAATTGAACTTCGGCTGCCCGCACGGCATGTCCGAGCGCGGCATGGGTTCAGCTATGGGACAAGTGCCGGAATACACCTGCATGGTCACCGAATGGGTAATGGATGTCGCCACCAAACCTGTAATAGTCAAACTGACACCAAACGTCACCGACATTGTGCAACCAGCACGCGCAGCAGTTAAAGGCCGAGCTTCAGCCATCTCGCTCATCAACACCATCAATAGCATCATTGGTGTCGATACCGATACGTTTGAAATCAAACCCAACGTCGGTGGCAAAGGCGGACACGGAGGTTATGCCGGACCAGCCGTCAAACCAATTGCTCTGCACTTACTTTCCGCTGTCGCCAGCGATCTAGAAGTACAGAAAGCAAGATTGCCTATCTCAGGCATGGGAGGCATCGAAACTTGGAAAGATGCTTTGGAGTTTATTCTTCTAGGATCAACTTCCGTCCAAGTCTGTACTTCTGTAATGCACTATGGCTTCCGTGTCGTCGAAGATTTGATCGACGGTCTATCCAACTGGATGGACGACAAAGGCTTCAAGACGATGGATGAAATCA
>JAKFVJ010000350.1 GCA_021732245.1 Candidatus Obscuribacterales bacterium
CCTCTTTGCCCACTTCCGGTTTAATTTGACCGGTGATACGTAAAGTTAGGGACACCTGTCGCTGGTCTATCGGCTCATTTCGAATAGCAATCTCATTGGCAACATCATTGCTGACCTCGATGAAATTCTCAGTTTTTTCATCAGTCTTTTGCTCTGCTTCTTGATTGCTCTGCAGGCTGAAAGCGGCAATAACCCAGGACATCACTCCCACGACGATTAGACCGGCACAGATGAAAATTGCCTGTTTGTATGTCTTAAACATCGGACGCAATACCCCTACCCAGCCAGTTCTACAAGTCTAGGCACTTCTAGTCTAACTCTTACCAATTTAATTGGCTAATATAGGAAACTCATCCCATATTTAATGTATTCATATAAAATGGACCGCCATGCGCTTAGATAAATGGCTCAAAGTCTCTCGTTTAATAAAACGCCGCACGGTGGCTCAAATGGCCTGCGACCAGGGTCGAGTCTTTGTAAATGACCGGCCAGCCAAACCCGCCCTGGAGCTTAAGCCGCAAGACAAAGTACACATAGAGTTAGGCAGGCGGGCAATTACTGTCGAAGTGCTAACTGTGCCTACAGGTGCAGTCTCAGCACAGGACGCAGCTTCGCTCTACGAAATCACCGAAGAAATTCGCCGCTCTGCCGAAGAGCTGGACATTTCGGATTTGGACGAATAGAAAGGGCGCATGGCTTTGCCATGCTGCTTCGTCGCTTACGCGACTTCGCTTCTTTTTGTGTGCTACGGAAGCTTCGCTCCCTTCGCAATGCGCCCCTACACAGCTTCCAGAATGCAATCCGACGTCGTGGCCGTAAAACAAAGTCTAATGACAATTGGATTATTCGATATACTCGCGCAAACGACGGCTGCGATTTGGGTGGCGCAGCTTACGCAAGGCCTTGGCTTCAATCTGACGTATACGCTCTCGAGTTACACCAAATAGCTGACCGACCTCTTCTAGAGTTCTTGTTCTGCCGTCATCAAGTCCGAAACGCAGACGCAAGACGTCTCTTTCACGCGGTGACAACCCAGCCATAACTTCAACAAGATCTTCACGCAATAATTCTTGTGTCACAGACGAAGCTGGAGTTTCAGCCTGGCGATCTTCAATGAAGTCACCAAGGCGGCTGTCTTCTTCTTTGCCGACTGGAGTCTCCAAAGAAATTGGCTCTTGGGCTACTTTGATAATCTCGCGCAATTTAACAATGGATATTTCCATTCCCAAAGCAATTTCGTCTTCTGTTGGTTTACGACCCTTATCTTGAGCAAGCTTACGGGTAACCTTCTTCAGCTTGTTGATGGTCTCAACCATGTGCACAGGTATACGAATAGTACGAGCCTGGTCGGCAATAGCCCGAGTAATTGCCTGTCTAATCCACCATGTTGCGTAAGTGCTGAACTTGTAACCACGCTCGTGATCAAACTTTTCCGCTGCGCGAATCAAACCCAAATTGCCTTCCTGGATCAAATCCAGAAAAAGCATGCCGCGACCAACATATTTTTTGGCAATTGAAACAACCAAGCGCAAATTGGCTTGCACCAGTTTACGTTTAGCAATTGCACCATCAGCTCCGCCTTCTTCAATTCGACGAGCCAATTCAATTTCTTGATCCGCAGTCAAAAGCGGAATACGTCCGATTTCACGCAAATACATGCGTACCGGATCATCCGAGGTAAGTCCTTTGGACGCTTCTTCCTCAAATTCAGCTGGGTTTTCGGTAACCCTTTCTTCGTCTTCTTCGATGAAAACCGGCTCTTCAGCATCAGACAGACCGCCGAGGTCATCACCGCCCAAGACTTCGTCACCGCCGGTTAGGATATCTGTTAAGTCAGCGCGATTACGACGCTTGCCAACCTCTTCCATCTTGTCTAGACGTTGGATAAACGTATCTTCTTTGTCTTTACCTTTGGTCATTATTTATGCTCCGGTTGCACTTCGTTTCACCTTCGCTAACCCTCCGGCTGCTCTTTATCGCTTCGCCGGCGGATTGTTCATCACAACCCTTGCTCAGCTTCTTGTAAGAGTTTCTTTCCTGTCAGCATGTCTACCTTGCGCTTAATCTCTGACAGATCCGAATCAGTTTGTGCTTTAGGTAAAAGAATCGCCTCCACTTCCATCAATCCACCTATTTTACTCTGTATTTGCTTTTGTTCATCATCCGAAGCAGATGAATTCAAAAGTCCGCGCAACCGATTCTTCTCTTGGGTAACCTTTTCCTTGAGAATTCGAGCCCTGCCATCCTTCAGAATAACGTCAACGGCAAAGTTTTGCTCTTTCATCTCGTCGGCTTTGAGTATTAAGTCAACAACTGTCTTTAAGGCGTCCTGGTCGGTTACCAACTCATCCATCAACTTTGACTGCAAATCGTCGATATCTTGAGTTTCGACCATTACCTTCTCAATGGCTTCCTTAACTCTTTGGTGAACTGGATCAACCATATTGTCATCGGCCAAAATTCCCGCCACCCGGCGCTGATCATCTTCACCAGTCATGTACAAAGCTAATAACTGACGCTCAGCTTCAAAACAACCAGACGGCAATGCTTTATGTCGGGGCAATGCTTGCCTGGATGGCATTTGAGCCCTTGCAATTCCTGATTGTCGGCGATATTGGCTGACATCGGAAAGCAATTCTTCTTCGCGAATGTTCAACCTGACAGCCCATTGACGAATGTACTCACCACGAGCAACTGAATTTTTGATTGCAGAAAGAATTGGCACCAACAATTTGGATGCCTCGATACGGCCGGTATGTGTTGCCAGATTGCAATCAGCAACGGCTCTTTCCAATTGATAGTCAGTGAGCAATGGCGCATTTTGAATCGCCGCCTCAAACGCTTCCGCACCACCATCGGGTGCCGGCGCACGAAGACATTCATCTGGATCTTTGCCACCCGGCACGCGAATCACTCGCAACTGTATGCCTATGCCTTCAGCTACCTGATTAAGGGTTTCAATTCCCCGCTCCGCCGCTTTTTGTCCGGCAGCATCGGCATCAAATGATAAGTAAACTCGCTTCGAATCAGTATGTCTGACAAGCAACTTGGCTTGACGTTCGGTTAGCGCCGTACCCAAAGTAGCGACGGAATTTTTGAAACCATATTGATGCAAGGCAATAGCATCAAAATATCCTTCAACAACAATTACCGAGTCTTTCTGACGAATATGATCTTTGGCTACATTCAATCCGTAGAGATGCTGTCCCTTTGTATAAATTGGTGACTCCGGCGAATTGATGTATTTGATTTCGCCTTCAACAAAAGTTCTGCCACCAAAAGCAATGACTCGACCTTGATCATCCATGATTGGCACCATCAAACGGTGACGGAAAAGATCGTAGTAAGAATTAGTATCTTCCTTGTGACGAACCA
>JAKFVJ010000183.1 GCA_021732245.1 Candidatus Obscuribacterales bacterium
GCTAATGGATGCGCAAGTCCAATCCAGAGATCAACAGCGACAACAAGCACCACGGATAATATCGTTGTGCTGAACAAGATCCTACGTATGTTTTTAGCTGTGAACAATTGCTGCACGCGGCTCTCAAAACTGGCTCTGCGACCTGCTAATTATAACCGGCAGCCAATGGTTATTCAGAGACCATTAGGGGCACTTAAGGAGACGCACGAAGAGGAAATTAACGTCATCTGAGGAGAAAAGCTCATGGAGGTTGCGATTGCCGCCTGGAGGCCAAAGCGGCTCCTCCCCAAAGACCTGGTCTATTAAAGTGTTCATAGTTTGTTTATAGAGGCGCTCAGCCTCTGGACGTTTATCCATCTGGCAATAAATAGCCATCATGTAGAGGTAAGGCATAAGCTCATCCGCTCTGGCATCAATTGCAGATACCACCTGGCTGCGCGCTTCTGCCAATTTCCCATCCTGAACCAAAAGACGCGCCAGTAATAAGTTCGTTTTATAACTAGCCGGCTGAGCTTTCTGTGCTCTGTAAGCTGCTTCAATTGCACCTTGCTTATCACCAAGCGCATAAAGTGTTTCAGCGCGAGCACGCAACGCGCCTGCGGCAACTGCTCCGTCTTTCAATAACTTAGGCGTCGTGTATGAAAATGCCGGCGGGTTGTCCTGAATTTTCTCAGCAGCGACTAGATATTCTTTCGCTTTTTCCATCTCGTGATTTTTCGCTGATGTTTGTGCTTGATGATATTGCTTCATCATCTCCAAATACGAAAACGTTGAAAATGAAATATCACAGAGTAGAAGCACGATGAATCCGGCATAGAGATAACGCAGTATCACTTCGCCTTTTAGTGGTTTTGCACTAATTGCCTTTTCAATTTTCTTGTTGGTGATGAGATTTGGTTTGTGTTCTTTGACTGCTGTAACAAGCGAAATCTGCTCAGTCAAATTCGCTGCACCAAAAGGAAATTTCAAAATTGGCTCCGGTTCTTTTACTGCTTTTCCGGATAAAGCAAACGAACGCACTTGCAAATTGCCGAAAAAAGTCACGGTAAGTCCGTCAATTGCTTCCCAAATTACGCGCCTTGATCCGACCACAATTCCACTGTCGTCCATACTTAGCCAACGACGATAAGTAATCGGTGCCTGACCTTTAAAAAACCACGCAAAAAATGCAATTCCACGCGGGCTTTCTTGCCAGCACAGAAACAAGTGAGCAATTCCGCACGCAATAGCCAAAACAGGCAGCGCCAGTAAGACTAGATTAATCCTAAACCAAAAGTCATTTGCCCACAGGACGAGGAATACACCTTCGAAAACCACGAAAGTGGCACCCAGAAGCGTATACAGGCGATGGCTCAGCGAGGTTGGCAAGTCCTTCATTAACCTAATGTACCCCTTTGAAAATTGACTTTGTAGCCAAGTCCTCTTAACATGCTAAGGTTTGGGAATTTATTAGACTCTTACTTAGGAATTTGCAGAATCGATATGGTTAATAGCACGACTACTTATCAATCCAGCCAGACCGCTAGCACCACTAGCTCTGTTCCCAAAAATCCTAAGGTCATAGTCACTATGCCGGCATACAATGCTGCCAAAACGCTGCTCAAGACTTTCGAAGACATGCCAAAGGGCACATTCTCAGAAGTTATTCTCGTAGACGACTGCAGCAAAGACGACACTGTTGCTGTAGCCGGCACATTGCCAATCAAAGTTGTTAAACACCCACATAACCTCGGTTATGGTGGCAACCAAAAGACTTGTTATTTTGAAGCATTACGTGATGGCGCGGATATCGTCATTATGTTGCACCCGGATTACCAATACGATCCACGCAAAATTCCAGAGATGATTGCACCAATTGTTGAAGGACGTGCAGACATCGTATTAGGTTCGCGCTTCCTCGGCGGCGGTGCACTCAAAGGCGGAATGCCGATGTACAAATACATCGCTAATCGCTTTTTGACGACAACACAAAACACGATTCTCGGCACAGACTTGTCTGAGTTTCACACCGGTTACAGAGCATACAGCCGTCGTTTCCTAGAGACAGTTCCATTCCTGCGCAATTCACTCGCATTTGTTTTCGATGCGGAAATTCTTTGCCAGGCTGTTTACTTCGGATTTAACATCGAAGAAATTCCAGTCGAAACACGTTATTTCGCTGAAGCTTCATCAATTAATTTTATGAATAGCGTCAAGTACGGCTTAGGCGTATTGCGCAGCCTAATGAGCTTCTGGGCAGCAAAGAATGGACTCAAAGAAAGTCCACTTTTCCGTCCTTAAATTCCCGCCTAAACCAAAGCAGGTTTTTCTTCTGCATCTGTTGAATGCGAAGCGAGCCAAATTTCTTTCCACAACCAATAGTGGAATGGGCTTAGACTGCAGGTTTTAGGCGCAATTTTCTCCAACAGTGACATCCAGGTGGTCACTTCGGGAAAGCGTTTTGCTAACGTGTAGCAATCCGCCATCCACAATACATGATCATTTTTCTCCTGGGTAACCATCGGTTTTGCACCATCTTGTAGAGACCTGCAAGCTTTCCCACTAATTGACTCCCACCATGCCTTGCACTTAAGTAATACCCATTTCAAGAGGTTATAAAACTCACTTATGTTCCGGTGCCGTAAAACGGCACCGGAACTTGCTCCGCGTCCACGCTCCGCTCGCATTGGATTCTCACAAGTCCGCTCCATAGCTCCTTCGTCGCTATTTCGCTACCCGCAAAGCTCGCTCTCGCTGGGGTTTGTGACTTTAGCCAGGCTCGTAACTTAAGGAAACAATTTTCAACCTGGCGGCCATTTGAGGAAGCGCCCGCCGAGGATATGAATATGTAGGTGGTCGACTGTTTGACCCGATTCTCTGCCGTTATTAACGACCACGCGAAACCCTTTTAATTTATCCAGCTCAGCCAATTGTTTAGCAACCATAAAGAGTCGTCCTAATTCCTCGGCATCTTCCGCTTTCGCCAAATTGTCGTAATGGTTTTTCGGCAAAATCAACATATGAGTTGGCGCCTGCGGGTTAATGTCCCGGATGGCTACAAAGTCATCCCCCTCCAGCACTATATTGGAAGGAATTTCTTTTGCGACAATTTTGCAAAAGAGGCAGTCGTCTACTTTTTTAGTCATTGATGCTCCATATATTTTTGTCTACCCACGTGGCTTTTATCTATCGAGCGCCTGATAATTATGCGCCCTATCCCGTATGTCTTATAGGAATGTGCTAATTAAATAGAACAGGGTATATGAGGTTAAAGAAGGGAGATCTTAAATGATAAGCGATACCAACCTTTTGCAGCGTTATATGGCCATGCAAAAGGCTCTTATTACCTCTTTGCGCCTGAAGGATGTCTTGGAAGCTGCTACTC
>JAKFVJ010000455.1 GCA_021732245.1 Candidatus Obscuribacterales bacterium
ACCAAGCAGTCGATCCGGATTTGGCAACTGTGCACGTCAACATATTTAAGACGTTGCCTGGAATAAATAACGACAACAGTATCGGCATCGAAATGGTGCACACAGGAGCGCAAACTTACACACCTGAGCAGAAAGCATCTGTTATTCGTTTGGTTTCGTACTTACAAGATCGCTACAAAGTCACAGACGAAAACGTCATTACTCACCGTTACGCACAGCAAGGCGACCATACTGACCCAGTAGCATTTGACTGGGATCGTTTCTTGCGTGACAAAGCCGGTTTTAGAAGACAGGCAGTTGTAGCTAAGATGAATGAAATGGTCGATGAGGCCTGTAAGTGGTGGAATCAAAACGTACCTGGCGCGCCTATCTATCAACGCCTAGAAAAAATGCTACCTATTCCAACCAGCAGCCACAAACCAGCACCATCTTCCAATTCACCTGTTCCAGGTCCACTATTGCCACCAGTTTCGGCATCCACCTTGCGCGGACCAATTGAAGTTGATCCCGATAGTCTTAGTATGGAAGGCGACGTCATTCAGCAATGCGCAACAGGCATGGAACCTGATGGCGGCGGCTTGGCTAAAGAAGTAAAGCCCGTCAATAACGGCACTGTGCAGAATAACGCCGTCCCCAATAACACGCAACAAGCGCCGACACCGGGACATGCTCTATTTGGCATGCCGTAAGTCGAAGCTCTGAAGCGATACGTATTCATCGCCTCCGCGTCCAAGTTCACTCTCAATTAGTTCTATCTTTTCAATCCGCTGTGTGACAGGGACGGATTTTGAAACGAGCCAATCTGGTAATTCAAGTGCATTAGCTTTAAACGTCTCACGCTCCAAACGCGCAAGGGTAATGTGGGGCCGATATTCACGATGTCCGGGCTTGCTTACATAAGACTTTAGTTGTGATTCAATTTCGGCAGCAATTTCTTTTACCGCATCAGGTACTAGGCTAGGCGTCATCACGACCATGCGAGGACGCTTAGCTGATGGCCAGAATTCTATTTGATCAAAGTTGATCGAAAGTCTGCTGAACTTTGACACCGTTGGTTGGAGCTTAGCTCTAATTTCGTCCAGCTTGCCTTCAACATCGCCAAGAAACAGCCAAGTCAAATGCAACTTAACTGGTTTTACAATACGTGCACGGCAATGCCAAAGATTTTCGAGTTCGTCCTTGTGTTCAGAGAGATGTCTTAATGCTTCTTGCTGAACAGGACTTAGAAAAGTCCCGACAAACAGACGTCTTGTTTTATCTTCAGGACTCATCGGCACCGACGCGGCCATAGAAACCGCGATCTTCAGCGACCAGCTTATGAATGTATTGACTTACAGAGCGCTTGCCAAAAGTAGTGGCATAAATTTCTTGCAGTCGATCTCTCACATAAGGCAAACCAACTTTGTCCGCATAACGCAAGAGTCCGCCTCTAAACGGGGGGAAGCCCAAGCCAAATACGGTCGCTACATCGACTTCGCGAGCACGCAAAACAATTTTCTCTTCCAAGCAACGAGCAGCCTCGTCAATCATCGGTAGAATTAAACGCTCTTGAAGTTCAAAGCATTTTTCCGGCGAGACTTTATCGGGCGATATCGTCACTTTAAAATTGCGCTCAAGATCAGGGTTGTAGCCTTTCTTTCTGCCGGATTCATCCCAGACAAATATGCCGATTCCATCGCGCTTGCTGCGCAAACCAGCCTTCACTGAATCATACATTTTGGGTGGTGGAGTCATGCGCTCACCCAGTCCAGTATGAAGTGCATCGGCAATAGCAATTACTAAATACCAGCCAATTTCATCCAGTAATTCAAATGGTGCAATAGGCATTCCAAACGCCAGTGCAGCTTCATCTATCCAATTAAGAGGAACATTTTCTTGCGTAAAGCGAGCTACTTCTTCCAGGTAAGTACCAAGAATTCTATTTGCTAGAAATCCCGGAGTGTCTTTTACGGAAAGCGGGATTTTGCCCAAACCGGCGACAAAGGTTGAAGCCGCACTGACAGCATCCTTATTTGCCTGTCCGTGCGAGACAACTTCAACCAACTGCATACGATCGACAGGCTGGAAGAAATGCAATCCTATAAATCTGCTGGCATCGGCTGCTGGGGGAATTGTCGAAGCTACGGATAATGCTGATGTATTAGTAGCCAATACACACTTATCCGAAACTACTTTCAAAACATCTTGAAAAACAGCTTTCTTAACTTCAACATCTTCAAGACTGGCTTCTATGATGAGGTCGCAACCGGCTAAATCCTTCGAATTTACCGTACCGCGCAATTTGCCTTCACCGGCACTTGTACTTGCTGAGCGTTCTCTTTTGCGCGCTTGTGACGCTTTGATTTTCTCGACAGATTCATCAACACGACCTTGATCGCGTCCCTTAAGGCTAACATCATAGCCATGCGCATAAGCTAATTCTGCTATTGCCGTGCCCATAGTACCGCTGCCGACTACACCAACAGTGGCGATAGGAGGAAGTGCAGACTTCTTCGACTGGGACAAAGCGCTTGCTTTATAAAATTCAGCAGCAAGCATTATAGACATCAAATTATGCGTAGTCTCACTGGTGCATAATGCGGCAAATGCCTTTGCTTCCATTTCTAAGCCGGCGGCCATGCCTTGCGCCAAACCGTCCTTCATTACCTCGACAGCTTTTGGTGGCGCCGGATAATGTCCTTTTGTAGTAATACGCAAGGAGCGTTCGGTAATAGCAAATAAGGTTTTTACTTTTTCTGCATTGTAATCAGTCGGCAATTCTTCTGTTTTGGCAACTAAAGGCTTCAATGCATTTAGTCCGCCACCGGCCAATTCAAGAGCCAACTCTTCACCACGAGCCATAAGCTCATCGCTAGCAACAATTTCGTCAATCAAACCAATTTCCAACGCACGACTGGAATCAAATGGCTCACTGCCGATAATGACTTCTAGAGCTGTTTTTGGTCCTAGCAATCGCGACAAACGTTGTGTACCGCCTAGTCCCGGTATAAGACCAAGACGCACTTCAGGCATGGCAAATACTGTGATTTGATCATTGGTTGCTATGCGTTTGTGCGCGCTCAAGATAAGCTCAACGCCGCCACCCAAGCAAGCACCATTGATTGCAGCAACTAGCGGCTTTTGCAAATTCCTGGACTTATTTAACATCGCTTGTCCCATACGACAAAGCTTCATTGCTGCTGCAGCGTCTGGAAAGCGGCGCACTTCGCCAAGATCTGCACCCGACAAAAATGTATCCGCTTTGCCGGACATGAAGACAACTGCCGTTATGTCATCATCAGCAGCTGCATGATCAACGGCGGCTTCCAACTGTTCCAGAACAGAAGCATTCAAAACATTTGAACGTCCAG
>JAKFVJ010000172.1 GCA_021732245.1 Candidatus Obscuribacterales bacterium
AGATAGTTGCATTAAAAACTTTATCGCCGGTGGCGCGGGCAAAGCCGACCAGCAAATCGCCATCCCAGGCACTGACAACAGCAAGGCTGTTAGCTAAAGCGCGGTTAATCAAATCAGGATCGCGGCGAGCCCAGCCGACAGATGCGCACAAGTCCTGCAGCGCTTCCGGTACTAACGTCTTCTCAGTGCTAATGACCACGCTGGCAAGTCGACTCTGCTTGTCCGTATCCAGTTTTCTGAAAAAGCCTGTGAAAACCATTTCTGCCCTCGCGGCGGCTCTTATGACTGGCGATCAATTGTGGTTACGCTTTCAACATGATAGGTCTGAGGAAACATATCCACTGGTTGAACCCGTTTAGTTTTATACCCATTTTGCTCAATAATCTTCAGGTCGCGAGCCAGAGTTGCCGGATTGCAACTTACATAGATAATCCGTTTCGGGTTTAAGGCAAAAACAGCATTCAATGCTTCGGAGCTGCAACCCTTGCGTGGCGGATCAAGAAGTACTACATCAGCGTCCCCGTGAATGCGCTCTGTCACTTCCGGCAACACTTTCTCCACCGTGCCCAAACAAAACTCTACATTTGCCACGCCATTCAATTCCAAGTTCGTCCGACCATCTTCGACAGCCGGTTCAACTTCTTCGATAGCGATGACTTTTTCAACAAATGGCGACAGCCAAATGGACATAGTACCCACTCCCGCATAGGCATCGATAAGTATTTTGGGTTTACTACCGAATTCCAATAGTGAGTCGGCAACAGCTTCCAAAAGCTTGGTCGCCTGCTCTGTGTTTATCTGAAAAAAGCTCGCCGGTGATAGGCGGAATTTGGTGCCGCGAGTCAATAACTCCGGAAAATCCGAACGCTGACTTTTCAGCTCTTCGGTAATAAATGATTCGCCGGCCAGACAAATTGTCGTGCCGCCAAGAATTCTATTGCCTCTATCCGGATTGAGATTGATGCAAACGCCTACTGCCTGCGGCAACTCGAGCATTAGATCTTCGGCAATTCTCTCCAGCATCTCTGGGTTCAATGTTCCAAGGCTCATTTTTTTGCCGTGGGCACTGCCGAATCTAGGCTTCTCGCGCTTGGGCTCAGCACTTGTCGGATCACCTTCTTCATCTTCATCAGAAGTGACAAAAGATTGACCAGACTGTAATAATTCCTCGCTAAATCCGCTTGCGCGCAAATGTTCAACACTGGAGTTCAACACCAAAGTAATCAGCAACTGATTATTGGCAAAACTAAAACGCCCAAGTATGTGACGCAACAGTCCTTTGTGTGAACGTTCGTCATATGCCGTCATGGCATGCCGCTCACAAACAGCTTTTACTGATTCCAGCAATTCATCCAAAGCTTTTGGTTGCACAGGACAAAACTTGACGTTAATTAGCTTATGACTGCCTTGTCCATAGTAGCCGGCAAGAATACGCGTCGAATCATGCGGATGCCTGACTGGAAATTGTGCTTTATTGCGGTAGTAGAGAGTGTTTTGAGCACCAATGGCCGGCTGAACCAAATCGGGGCTGAGACCGCCTATGTGTTTAATTGCTTGTCTGACGATATCCTCTTTTGCTTTTAGTTGATAGTCGTAGCTGATGTGCTGCCACTGACAGCCGCCACAAACTTTGAATATTTTGCAGGGCGGTTCTTGTCGTTGGCTCGACGGCTCAACTACCGATTCAACTATTCCGCGCGCAAAATTCTTGCGCACATCGACAAGCTGCACTTCGACAACGTCTTCCGGCGCTACACGCGAGACAAATACAGGAATGCCCTCGTGACGGCTGACGCCGTCGCCGCCAGGCGCCAAGGATTGAATGTTCAGCCGTACTATTTGTCCGCGGCTAAGCTGATGAGTTCTTTCGTTTACCAATGTCTTTCTCCGCCAGGGCCCATATCAGGAGGACCGCCAAATGGTTGTCTTCGACCGTCAAATTCTTGTGCTCTGTCCATTCGCTTGGGGTTGTTTTGTTGTCTGGATTGCACGACGTCTTCTATCTTATCGTTAAGAGGTTCCATTTTTCGTGCCACATCATCGGCACTGCCGTGACGGGCAATGTAATCGACATCACGATATGACCTCATCAAACGATCAACTTCATCTTCCGGTACACCAAATTTCTGCATTTGCTTGATGCGCTTAACAGCTCTTGCTCTTTCCATCAGCATTGGTCCTGGGCTAGGCGCATCGCTACCCAATTCACTTCGCAAAGCATCGATCATTTGTTGTTGTTTACGCGCAAAATCAGGATGTTCCTGTATTTTTGCCGGTGTCATAGCTTCCGGTTTGGCGAAATTACCTGCACGCGGTTGTGCGGTCATGCCACCTGCCTGAGCGATTCTGTCCTTCAACAAATTTATTTGTTGTCCTAATCCATCTCGCTGGTTATAGCGAGCTAAATCCTCAATCAAAACAAAATTTTCAGACAAAGTTTGCAACAATCTCTTATCCACTTTTGTGCCGTTAAGTTGTCTTATCTGATTGAGCAGTTGCGCTCTTTCAGAAGCCATCGGCCCTGCTACGACATCCGAGCGCTGCAAGATTTGCGTGTAACTTTGCTGCCTGAATTGGCCCAACGGATTTGCTTGCGCCTTAATTTGTCCTTTGGTGACGTTGACAGAATCCATCAATTGCGTCTGACTTATCTTGCCGGAGCCAAAGCGATTTATGTCATCGGCTGTCACCAGCATCTTTGTGTATTGTGTCGGATTCTTTGTCTCATAGAAGTAAACTTCGACTGTCTTGAATTTTTGTGGGTCCAGAGCAATTATCTTACGGGTGATAAGAACCGCATCAACCTTGCAGTCCTTATCTGAAGCCTGAGGATTGCGGAAGCTGGTAATTAACGCTGAATCATTTGTCAGTACGGGCTTGATGTCGTAACCGGGCGTCAAAATGTGCGCGTCTTTCAGCGTCTTTGTCACTTCTTCAGGGGTCACAGCCAAGGCAGGCAGGACAATAAAAGCAGACAAGAGCCAAGGACTCAGTCGGGTTAAATTCATCAAGCGAAAGCGCATTGGTCACCCCTTTCTTCAATTTTAGCTCCATATTGGAACAAGGCGATACAATATCACCATGACTCTTAACGTCATTCATGTCTCCGACATCCACCTTGGCTCCGGCGAAGGTCACGGGCGCGTAAATCCGCAAACCGGATTAAATTCGCGTTTTGAAGATTTCGTGCGGGCACTTACGCAAGTTGTTGACTACACAATCAATAACAAGGCGGATATTTTCCTCTTTTCCGGAGATGCCTACCGCACGTCATCACCTGAGCCACTCTACCAAAAGGTTTTTGCCAAAGAACTAAAACGTTTATCCGACGCATCGATTCAGAC
>JAKFVJ010000263.1 GCA_021732245.1 Candidatus Obscuribacterales bacterium
GCTATTACTGAGCCGAAATCGGTGGTGGCAGTAGGAACCTGTGCAATTTCCGGTGGTGTGCATAAAAATTCCTATGCAGAAGCCAATGGAGTGGATTCTGTTTTGCCTGTTGATGTATACATCCCTGGCTGTCCGCCGCATCCCTGGAGTATCATAGACGGCTTGCTTAAGGCTATGGGCAAGAAGCGCTGACAGTCTTTATTTGCCGAGAATTTGTGTCCAGCGACCCTGCACCATAACGACACGTTTAGTGAATGGATCACGTATTGGCTTGCCGTCGGCGCCGGCTCCCCAAACGAGAAAGAAATCGTATGGAGAATTCTGGTTTATTCCCTGATTGGTGCTGAGGATTGTGATTGTGCCTGCATCAGCTTGCCATTCTTCCGGTGGATTAGTCTGCCACTCTTTTGCTTGTTCCAAAGTCATGCCGTATTCGACTTCAATATGAATACGGTCATCTTGCTGAGCAATTTGCTCGTTAGTTTGTTCGTCGTAACTAAAAATCTCACCGCCAGGACCGGAGCCTACAAGAGGTGCAGCTATAGGCACACCTGATTCAGCCTGATTTATAGAGTTAGGATCATAGGGGTTGAAAGGTATAAGCTCTGTAAGTTGTGCCTTAACCCAGGTTTGTTCATCACCATGATTGGGAAAGTACACGTTGCTTGAGCAGTAGTTTTGCATCCAGGAAGCAACTTCGCGAACTTGCTTGGCCATCATGGCGTCGGCTTCCTGCAAAATAGGTGATTCGCCTCTGCGCCCTGTAGTCATGGACTGTTGAGTTGTCGTAGATGGTGTTGAATCGTCGGGAAAATCATCATCAATATCGGCATTAACAGGAGCTGAACTGCCAAGAATTAGCGTCAAGCTAAATCCTATTGCCAAGATTTTCAACCATGCCTTATTCATTTGCTGTTACTGTCCCCTGCCCATCGGTAACTATTCTAGCCTGGATTCACTCATAAATTTGTCTCAAAAAGAAATACCCACTGCGCGTAGCGGGCATTTCCTTTTTCGGCTAAAGCTGGTTCTAATTACATAGAAGATGATCTGGCGGAAATCTCGCGTCTGGAAGCGGATATTTGGCTTTCCAATAAATCGAGATCGGCCATTATCTTACGGCGCTGCCAGTAGCTCAAACCACCATGGTTTGAAAGTAAGTCCAATTCATAAGCGCTTATGCGCGATAGCTTTTTCTGCAAGATGACCGACTGAATTGGTGAAAGCGGAGTTGCCGACAGTTCGGCTTCAATGCGTGCTTTTTTGGCAACGATGTCTTGTATGGCGGACGACTTAGTTTTTCTGTCGGACATTTGCAAATCAATGCTGCTCGATAATTTGTCTAATTGAGCATGCAAGCGGGCATTGAATTGTCCGTTAAATTTGCCGTCCTCAGGAGTAGTGCTGATGGACTTTAATTGGGCCATGAGCGTGGCGCCGGCGTCAGTCTTCAGGCTGCCTGATTTGATGCCGTCTTCAATTCTTGTAGCCAGGGTTTGGCTGCGCAGTTGGAAGTCTATAAAAGCTGGGTCGAGGTAACTGTTATAAGTTCTTTGCGCTTCAACTATTCCGGCAGTCGCCAGAAAAACAGCGCAAACCAAGGCCAGGTCGGCAACAAGTTTCCTTGAGATCATAATTAGCCTCCTAATAGGCACGCTCACCGTGCTTAAAATGACGGACGTTGCGCTTTCTTGTTCCTGGCAATTGCCAAGAATATTGTGCGCTAGTCTGTCGGCGGGATTAATTTGTCCGGAACGTAATTTTCATCCTTGGGTGGACTTATTTGTCCCATGAGCCGTCCGACCTGGAGCGTTATAGTTGTCTGCTTGCCGTCGCCTGAAACCATTACAGAACCTTCGGTTCTGTCCTTATGACAGGCAAAATTAACCGTTTGACCAATGGTGTCTATGCGGTCCATCAGCCAGCCTTGTTTTTTTAACTCGCTGCGGTAATAGAGGCTGACCTTATCGACATCATCGTTGGTTAAGACCATGACAAATTCCGAACTGTCTGCCCCCTCCGTTTCCCCAGCAACAGAACCTGCCGGTTTGGCGCCTGGATAAACGGGCAGTGGAAAGCCGCTATTTAATGCCTTGTGTCCTTCGGTAATTGTTTGCTTGACTCCCCCTGAATTGAAGCTGACCTGGTCCTGAGCGGCACATGACGACAGTGCCAGGACGGCAAAGATACAGATAAGACATTTCATCATTTGGTTTTACTCGGAAAAACTTTACCGGAGGCTATATTTTACCTCTCGTGGGGAATTATTGTATTGTGTGGATAGATGGCTAAAAGCGTTCTGACCCAGTTGTCAGGCTTGGACTTCATGTACAAGAGCAAATATTTCCGGTGTTTTTTACTGCTTTCGTTGCTTTTTGCCTTGCCGAAAGCAGCTTTTCCCAATGATGACAAACCTGCTGATATTACAGTTAAGGTACAAGGTCGCTGGGGTGGTCTGACAGCGCTTGGTCCCGACACGCTGGCCGATTTGGCAGAAAACGTTGCGCCGTCAGTGGTGAATATTGATGTGTCGCCATATGGTCAATACGGTAGGGCGCCGCAGAAGCAATCGGATAAATTTTATCGCTATTATGGTGTAGAACCGCCTGCGCAAAGCCCAGCTCGCACGACTGGCTCAGGCGTGATACTCAAGCCTGACGGCATAATCATGACGAGCAATCACGTCGTTGAACGCTCCGACCGAATAAAGGTGACGCTTCATGACGGCAGAACTTTCCTTGCTCGCGTGCTTGGTTCTGATCCGTTTTCCGATCTGGCTGTTTTGAAAATTGAAGCGACTAACTTGCCGACAATTCGTTTTGGTACCGCCAAAACAGTCAGACCTGGTGATTGGGTATTAGCAATAGGCAGTCCGCTCGGGTTGGATCACACCGTCACTTTAGGTATTGTCAGTGCACTTGGGCGTGAAGCTAAAGGGCTGGATAGTTTTGGTGCACGTTCTGGTGCTGTGCGCTTCATTCAGACAGATGCTGCAATTAATCCGGGTAATTCCGGAGGGCCGTTGGTAAATTTAAAAGGCGAAGTTGTAGGACTTAACACGTTCATTCGCGGTGATGCGCAAAATATTGGTTTTGCCATTCCGTCCGACATCGTTGCTGAAGTGGCAAATACACTTATGCGCCAGCAGCCTATTCCTCATCCTTTCATCGGCATTGTAATGGAAGAAAGAGATGACAATGAACTGGTATCAGATGGACGCAAGGTAAATCAAGGTGTAGAAGTTAGAACAGTAAGTCCAAATAGTCCTGCCGCCAAAGCCGGATTAATGCCTGGTGATGTCATCACGGAAATTGAGGAAAAGCAGGTTGCGCGCCCTGGTGAAG
>JAKFVJ010000125.1 GCA_021732245.1 Candidatus Obscuribacterales bacterium
GCCAAGGGGTTAAATGGACAACCGGATGAAAGAGCATTTCTTGTTCCTTTGATGGTAGCTCTTGAAATGATGGCTGAAACAGCGTCGCTTTTGGCGCCAGAGCTGTATATAACACAGCTTTCAAATGTCCGAGCGCTCAAGCGCATTCGTGTAGATAATGAGCGCCTACCAGTGAGAATAATTGCTCGCCTGAATTCAAGAAAAGCAGACGTCGAAATTCAAAACAGCAGCAATTCGGCACCGCTTATGTCCTGCCAGGTTGTATTTTCCAATGCCTATCCGGAAGCGCCAATCGCACAAGGAATTATCCTAGAAAATGAGCGAACTGCAAATCTTGGTCCGAGTCAGTTGTATACAGACAAAGCGATGTTCCATGGACCGCGTATGCAAACGGTTCAAGAAATATCCGCTGTAGGCAAAAGGGGAATAAAGGGACTGGTAAAGGCTAAAAAGCCGACAGATTGGTTTAGCTACGGCAATAGCCCGGCAGCTTTTCTGTTGGACCCATTGCTTCTGGACAATTCCAGTCAGCTCGTACTTTTCCATCTCTATGAACAAAATGAGAATGTGACGGCGCTGCTTCCTTATCACATTGACTCAATAGAATTTTTCTGTCCACCTGATTTGTATTCGGACGTCGTGTCCGTTCAAGCCCAACTATTGTCAGTGACGGAGAAAGGCACAGAAGCAAGACTGGAAATAACAAGCGGTGGAAAAACTCTCGTACGCATCAATAACATCACGAGCAAACGAGTCATGTTAAACGATCAACTAAAAGCATTTGTGGCTAACCCGGAGAAGGTATACCTTGCGGAAAGACGTGACGAGCTGATCAAAAATATTGGCGGAACATGGTCGGCAATGTTTATGCCAGGCGCATCACTTCCTTCGGATGCAACTACTCTTGATTGGTTTACAGATTATGTTTTGACCAAGAGGGAACAAGAATATTTCAATCAGGAAAGTAAATTGGAAAAACGCAAACGCGAATGGCTTGCTGGTCGCATTGCCGCCAAAGAAGCCGTAAAAGTTTTCGTCAGCCAAAAGCTAGGCATTGCGCTTTGCCCAGCCGATATCGAGATTTCCTACAGTGAGACTGGCAAACCAGTTATAAACATTGCTTCGCATCCAGAAATACAATTAGTTGCCTCAATTGCCCACGCCGAAGGTGACGCTGTTGCACTAGTAGGCGACGCCAATATAAGTGCCGGATGCGGAATCGACATTGAGCCGTGCAGAAATCGCGGCGATGACTTTTTAAGCATGGCTTTTACTGAGGCAGAGCATGAGCTATTTAAAGGCAGGCAAGAAGCGGAAAAGTGGGAAATAGTTACACAACTATGGTGCGCAAAAGAAGCACTATCTAAAGCTATTGGACAAGGGCTATCCGGCGCTCCAAAGACTTTTGAAGCAAGTCCTGCAGGTGAGTCCGTGATAAAGGTCAAAACAGGCAATCTGGAACCAGTGAATGTATTCACATCAACTAAGGACGATGTTGTAATTGCTCTAACTTTCTTGGAAGCGGCAATAACGATTCGGTAGAGACTGAATTTATGAACAATCGTGATCCACTTGAAGTTTATAAGGAACTACGCGACACGGCACTAAATGCTGTCAGCCTGGGCATGCAAAAGCCCCCAGCTGAACACAGCGATGTCTATGGCATGGTTATTGATATTCCTCAGGGTGGCGGATATGCAACCCTTGTTGCCATGGCTGATTCAAGTACGAGCATGTACATAAGCAACGGTGGAGGCATAATCGGCGCCGGACAACATGCCGAAGTTGCAAAAGCAAGTCAATCGCTGTTGGTAAGGGCTCAACACTGCATGAGTGATTTTATTGCAGAATCAACACATAACTTACCGCAGGCTGGAACAGTCCGTTTTCATTTGCTAACTGAAAAGCAAAATTTGTGCCTGAATATTAGCGAGGATCAGTTCTGGGGAAAAACCACGCTAACCGGTAAGCAATTTCCCATGATAATGGCCATACAACAGCTCATTAGCACCATTCAATCAGCAGAAAAAAGAGCAACCAAATAGGGAGTTTCTCATGTCGCTTTCCGAAAAGACTTGCGTCCCTTGCCGAGGCGGAATACTGCCTCTAACCCGCGCAGAATTCGAGCCGTTGCTCGCCGAATTGAACGGCTGGCGCGTCATCGACGATAAGTGCCTGCAGAAAACCTACAAGCTCAAAGACTTTGCCGAGGCTTTGGCACTAACCAACAAGATAGGCGCCATTGCCGAAAAAGAAGGTCACCACCCGGACCTGCTGGTCCGCTGGGGTGAGCTCAAGATCGACTTATGGACCCATAAAATCGACGGTCTTAGCGAGTCAGACTTCATCCTAGCCGCCAAAATAGACAATATATCTTAAGTTCAATTACTAGATTAATTCTCACCCTATAGGCATGGTGGGAATACGAGTAAGCACCTTTGCACGCCATATTAATTAGGCTACTATCGCCCCAGCATACGAATTCGGGGGCAGCCATAATGGCTCTGGGAAACAACCAATTACCATCAGACAATCTGAGCACCGCATTTACCCAGTCCGCCGCACCGGCTCTGGATAAGTTCGTCGCCAACACCTGGAACGATAGCAATGGTTTCAAAACAGCTCAGCTCTTCGATTTGCCTGGTGTGCCCAGTGGACCGTATGAACCACAACCCCTTCAGCTTGCCCGCCTCTTAGACACTGGCTTCAGCAGTAAGGATGTAGTCGACGTACTCAAAGAGCAAGTAAATCCTGAGAATGACAAAAGAGCCCTAGAACGTAACATCAATAACATCAAAGTTGTCTATATCGATGAATACGCCCGTTCGACAAACAATGCCGACTTTAAAATCGACAAAAACGGCACCCTCATCATACCTGAGAACAAGGACCTCCTGAATAAGCAGGACTTGGTCATTGAAGTCGAGCGTCCTGAAGGATATGTAGGCACCCCAAAAGAAGCTCAGCAAAAGAGTCTAGATACTTTGGTTAAGAGCTTAGCCGATCATGTGATGAACAAAGAAGGCAAAGTTGAAGATGCCCAAGGCTTAGTGTCGGACAAAATCAAGAAATTATTTCAAGCAGAGCCGGAAGCTCATTTGCCACAAACAATGCAGCACGCCATGCAAAACATGCAGCGTTTTGCAGGCGGTGGTAGCGGTCAATTATCTTCGGCCGAAGCTGACAGCTATTTCCCCGAGCGTCAAGTTGAAAGACTTCACAACGAATCCGATACACAAGTATCATTGAAAGACGCTATTGCCGGCTTCGCAACAAGCGGTGAGCGCGAACCATATTATGCAATGCGTAACTTCGGTGACAGAGGCTTAGCGGT
>JAKFVJ010000395.1 GCA_021732245.1 Candidatus Obscuribacterales bacterium
CTTGTTGGTCGCAACCGCAAAGAAAACGAACTTATACTTTCAAACGCCAAACCACACGAGATTTGGCTGCACGTGCTTGGTTCTCCAGGAAGCCATGTTCTAATTCGGTTGTCGTCAAACAAAACAGAACCTCCGGCAAACACTTTAAAAGAAGCAGCTTACGCCGCCGCCTATTTCTCCAAAGCAAAAACATCCGGTATAACCCGAGTTACTTACACTCATTGTCGATACGTAAAAAAACTAGGTCCGGCAGGCGTAGTCAGTTACGAGAAAGAAAAGACAGTAGAAGTAGACCTTGCGGACAAAATGCCGCAAGGTCTAAAAGACGAAATTGTGAAAAGACAAATGAGTTAGGACATTTTACGGAAAAGTCCGACCACAACGCCTTTGATGTTCATTTCCTGAGTGCTAGGAACATAGATTGGCTCCATGTCCTTATTAGCCGGCTGCAAACGATAGCGTCCTTTTTCTTTGTAGAAACGCTTGAGCGTAGCCGTATCATCATCCAAAACGGCCACAACGATTTCGCCATTTGTCGGTGACGGATTTGGCTTCACAATTACGAAGTCGCCATCAAAGATGCCTTCTTCAATCATTGATTCGCCTTTTACCTTCAAGGCAAAACAGCCACTGCCGGCATAACGACTTTCTACTTCTAAATATTCGTCTGTTTCCAGTGCATCAATAGGATTACCGGCGGCAATAGTTCCTGCCATCGGAAGTCCTTTAGTAATAGGAGTAACTGAAGCGGGTTTCGATTGACGCTTACTGTTAATCGAAATTGGTTCAGAACTTTGTCCGCCGATCACACGAAGTGATCTATTAAGTCCCGGCTCCCACTGGACAAGCCCCTTTTTCTTTAGGGCCGCTACATGCTGGTGAACCGTCATGCGATTTCTTAAGCCCATTGCCTGAGCCAACTCAGCCAATGTGGGCGGGTAACCTTGTTGTTCGGTCAAACTAGTAATAAGTTTCAAGACCTCGCCCTGACGGGGCGGCAACTGTTCAGTGGTATTCATTTTTGTCCTAACTAGTCCCTTATCTATTTGAAATTTCGAATCGGGCTTCGAGGATCCTTTGGATCCATACGTAAGTATAGTACCAAGACAGATCCTTGTCTAGCTACTTTTTCGGAAAACTTGAAAAGTGGTTACTTAGAGCAACGTCTTTCCTAAGCAATGTTCGAGAAGTTCAACTGTTAGGTGCGCAGATTTACTTCTGTCATCGAGTGCTGGGTTTAGTTCGACTACGTCAATTGAGCGGACGAGCTTCGAGATGTAGAGCATTTCCAAAGCAAGACGCATTTCGCGGAAATTGACGCCGCCGACAGCGGGGGTGCTGACGCCAGGCACGATATCCGGGTCCATTACGTCGATGTCCAAGGAGACGTGCAAGCCGGCGACGTCTTTGCCGGCAATTTGCAATGCGCGTTCCATGACGTTTTCCATGCCGTGACGATCAATGTCACTCATCGTGAATGCTTTGATGCCAACTTCGGCAATTATTTTGCGTTCGCCAGGATCAAGATCGCGAATTCCAACAAGAACAGTTTTAGAAGGATCAAGTTTCGGCGCAAAACCAAGCAAGTCGACGAGTCTTTTATCGCCGCGACCAAGGCTTACTGCCAATCCCATGCCGTGGACATTTCCGCTTGGGGAAGTTTCCGGTGTATTTATATCGCCATGCGCATCAAACCAAATAAGTCCAAATGATTTCTTCTTTTCACGATAGAAGCGTGATGCTCCAGCAATTGAGCCAACCGCAAGGCTGTGATCTCCACCTAAAGCGATAGCAATGGAACCCTCTTCGAGACTTGCTGTTACTTCGTCGGCTAGAGTCAAGGAGACTTGTCCTATTTCAGGCACACATTTTGCAGGACTATCTTTCTCCCACCAACAAACACTGTGTGGAACATCAATATCAACTTGGCGACTGATGTCATAGCCTAAGTCAGATATCCGCTCGACAAGACCTGCTACTTTCAGAGCGGCTGGTCCCATGCTTGCTCCGCGATGCTTGCCACCCATATATAACGGGGCTGAAAGTAAAGCTACGCTTTGACGATGGGGATTCGCTTCCTTTGAAGCGTCTTGCCTCTTAGTTACCTGCACAAAATTATCCTCACAATGCGACTTGACATGGTCCGCCTCTTTCGAAGGGGTACCTGGGCTTTACAAAAAGGCACACAGGCTGCCCTATTTAACCAGGTTTTGCCTATCTCCTAGTGTATAATTTGCCTAAGTTTTTGTCTTGCCAACTTTCTAATTTGGCCACGGCAAAGTGTTTGTACTAACTCAAAGAGGAAGTGAAAAGTGATGGAGGATAGACTGGTGCTCAAGCCCCTAATGAAACTATTTTTTATCGCCAAGGCAGCTGTAGAGGTCGGTCGTGAACGACTTGAAGATTGTCTCGATGCCGTCACCTCGAGAGCTACCGAATACAAGTCTTACGGCAGTGAGCACGTGAAGCATTCTCGCGATATTGCTCAAGAATATGCCTATGAATTGGGTCAGCAAATCTGGCACCGTTCAGAAGTTTTGGAAAGTCAATTCCGTGAAAGAATCCGCAGACAAGTTGCCGACTTTTCGTTGGGCGCTCTGGGCGATTCAACAGAAATCAACGAGCTTAGAGCAGAGATAGCCACTCTGCGTGCCGAAATTGCAGACCTCAAGTCAATGCGCTCTGCCGTCTAATACCACGGCAATCAACAGTTATGATCCGCAAAAGGCGGATCAAGCCGTTCAGCACTTTTTGTTCAAAAAGCGCAGCTACCAACTGCTGTCTGTTTTCGCGCGCTTTTTAGCTATGTCAATGACCGATAAAGTAGCAACTGCCGATGAAGCAGCTAGAGCAAGACGCGTTCGCCAATTACTAACCGAACTTGGCCCATCCTTCGTCAAACTTGGACAGTTTCTGTCTTGCCGGAAAGACATATTGCCGGAAAAGCTTGCCGCTGAACTTTCACTTTTGGAAGACAGTCTGGCACCGATGAGTTACGACGAAGTGAAATCGGTAATTGAATCGGAATTAGGCACATCGCCGGAATTTCTTTTCAAAAGTTTTGCCAGAGAGCCAATTGCTGCCGCAAGTATCGGACAAGTGCATCATGCAGTGTTGAAAAACGGTACGGAAGTGGCCATAAAAGTACAAAGGCAAAATTTGTCATCGGTTTTCTATCGAGATCTTGGCTATATGCGTCTGCTGGCCAATTTCTTTCGCAATTTAGGGCAGCTTAATAAGAGTAACTTCTGGACAAATGTATCCGATGAGTTCGGCAAGCATGTGTTTGCAGAAATGAATTATCTGGAGGAAGGACGCAACGCCGATCGTCTG
>JAKFVJ010000394.1 GCA_021732245.1 Candidatus Obscuribacterales bacterium
CAGCGCCAGCAATTAGAGCGATTCCATAGTTCTTTCCATTTCCGAACCAATCTTGAAGCTCTTCGTCATCAGGTATTCGCGATTGCAAAGTTTTCCATTCTGCTATTGCTGGTGCTTTTGTCCCGTCTGCGCGAATAGGGAGAATACTAAAACCATTTTCCACAAGAGCACGCGCGTCTGCCAGGAGATTACTCATCTGTCCCTCCCGTGAATGCGTTAAGAGCTGCAATCTGAGCGGCTTTCTGTAAGTCTTTCGGTAGAATCACTAATGGTTTGTAGTGTGGTTTATTCTCACCTTCAGGTGTCCATGATATTCGCGGCATCGAAAGCCATGCTTGCTGCCCATCCTGTTGAATAATCCGGCAATCTTTTATTAAGATGCCATCCGATAACCTGATGTCGGCGTAAGCTTTGAGTGGAGCGCATGCATTGACATGGCGCAGCCGTTCGACGATGATATTTTGTGACATATAATTCTCCTTCCAAAAATGCTATTAACCGAAGCCACCCCCAAACGGTGGCTTTCGTGTATAAGAATCTCGTGAGACTAGCTTTTAAGCCGTGCTTTCTTCTTGTCGTTTTGCTTTATCGGAGCGATCAAATGCTTATATCGATTTCCGCGTACTTCTACAGGAATGTCTGCGGTGGATTCTAGAGTGAAGCCATCAAGCCATTCGACAAGATCCGTCTGTTTATAAAGAACGGTGTTACCTTGCCGAATAAATTTCGGTCCGCCACCAACGGTACGTAGTTTGATCAACTTTGCTGGGGATAAGCCACTAATGCGTGCGGCATCATTGGTTCGCAGGTAAAGAGGGGTTATATCTAAATCGTTAGCTTCTATAGCCATGAAGGACCTCCAGGTGTTGGATATCAGTGGAGGTAGTATGTAGGGGCTCAGAAAACCTGTGGGGAATTTAGCCCGGCTCAGTTCCCAAGGAGTCCTAGCCGTTTTAAACTGTTTCGTATGAGTTTGTCCGAAGGGTTTGAAGTCGCAGGGATTAGATCTAGTTGCCTTTGCACCGCCCTGGTAAGGTTTTGGTCAGAAGTACCCTGTTCAATTAGTTGCTGGGCGATAGGTGCGATGAGCTCATCCAATTCTTTTGCCTTAGCGGAGGCCCGGGCTTTTCTTTGGGGGATTTGCCTCAATGCTTTTTTCCGCTGTGCTTGCCGAGTTCTCTCCGCAATAGCTAACGATGGAAGGCTAGCTTTAATGTTCAAAGTTTGTAGCTCGTAGAGTACAGAAAAAGCACACTTCCATAAGTGTCCCATATCCAAAACTTCAGAGCCAAAACTTTGTTTCATTTCCGTTGAGGCTCTTTCAAAGTCTGAAATATCTAACTCAGCATGCTTGCCTTTTTGCCACTGCACCTGCTCGTGATGATGCGCTAGCCATTGACGGAGCTCATCGGATTCTCTTATTGCTGATGCGATGTTCAAAGTCTGTGAGAGTGATTGTCCTCTGGACAGAGCATAAGGATGAGTTTGGTAGATCTTGGATTGTTCCTCAGCGACCATTGCATTTAGTTGTTCCAATTCCGCTTGAAGATGTTTGACTTCGTCTTCGGAGCCATTATTGCCCCCCAACTCTATTAATCGTTTTCGTGCCTCATCGCGTTTTTTGATGGCAGGAACATTAAGAGTGGCTTTTATAAAGTTAGTCCTTGGATCATCATTCATAATGCGCCTCCTTCAAGACGCTCCTTCTAAAAGTCGCCAGTCCAGTCGGTGAAGGAACCGATTTTCGGGAGCTACCCTAGGACTGGCAAAGGCTATATTGTCTCACTTTCGAAATGATTGCCGTGATGCCAGAGCTTTAACTGTATTACATTGTCGCCGTGCGATAGGTCTTCTCTTGGTTCTTCCGAAGGTGCCTGAGGAAGAATTCTTTTAGCATGTGCCTCGAGCGCTTCGCGCACATGATCCTGTGCAAACCTTGCATAGACCGCCGTGACGCTAGGAGTGCTTTGGTTCAGCACGCGTCCTATTAGATGCAAGCTGTAACCCATTTGCGAGAGGGAACTTCCTGTCGTGCGTCTAAGATCGTGTAACCTTACATCCGTGAGTCCAGCTCTCTGTCTGATCCTTCTCCATGCCTTGTCGATGTTAATTAAGCGCGCTCCTTTTATTTTGCCTGGAATGCAGTATGGATTGTCCTCACTCCTCGGCAGATCTTCTAGAAAGCCAATTGCCGCATCAGAAAGAGGAAGATAATGGGGTCTTCCAGCTTTTGTTTCTGGAAGTCGCAATTCCCTGCGTTCCCAATCTATGTCCTCCCATTTGATCTTAAGTAATTCAGTCTTGCGCAAGCCCGTCAGCAGATAGAGTCCAATTGCATGACGAACATGAATTGATTTTTCCTCCTTAGCTGCTTCGAGGAGTTTGGATATTTCCGCTGTATTCAGCCAACGATCTCGTGCCTGCTCTGGATAATCTGGTATCCCGTTAGCTGGATTGAGTGCATTGTCTTCTAAATACCCCCATATCTTTGCCATATTGAACATTTTTGAAATTTGCTCTCGTACTCTATTGGCAGCTACAGGGTAGGTCTTACCAATTTCGTCATGAAGCAGTGCTACATCTGAACGAGTAATTGCCGACAATCGCCAGTTACCCCAAGCTGGTATTAGCCAATTATTGATTCTCTGAATGTCAGACAACCAGGTCTTTTTACGAGTCTTGGAATAGCGATCAATAAACACTTTGGAGAAATCGGCTAAGGTCACTTGTTGTCGCGAAAGTGCTTTCTGTGGATCTTGTCCGCCTTTCAAGCCAGAGAAACATTTACCAGCTTTTTCTCTTGCCTCGGCAAGCGTTAATAGTCCGCAAGAGCCAATTGTAATGATGTGCTGCTTACCATTGTGGCGGTATTTGATTACATATTTTTTGATACCACTCGGATAAAGTCGGACTCCGAATCCGGGTAGGGCACTATCCCAGACGATGTGCTGTCGCTTATCACTTCCGCTATATGTGAGGTCTGATAGTTTACGTTGGTCGAGCTGCATCTTACGTTCCTCCTGTGATGTTTTTCTAGACAGGCAGTTTTGGTTAGTTGCTTGATGTTTTAATCGGTACGACCTTGCTTGTCGTGTTGTTAACTGTTAGCAGCTTTAGTTTGTCAGCGAATGTTAGTAGGTGAGCTTCAACCTGCTCAAGCGGACCTCTAAGTTTTTCAACCGTCAGCACCATGTATGCAGATTTAGTTACATCCTTTCCATCAATGTGGTTAGTCAATTGCTTAACTACGTACTCAGGGACCAGCAAGCCTGCTGTAGTTGTAAAAGTTCGTCTGAGAGTATGTGGAGTAAATGACACATGTGATTTTTC
>JAKFVJ010000371.1 GCA_021732245.1 Candidatus Obscuribacterales bacterium
CGCGCCTGGCCGTTATCAATCCAGCGTTACTTAGCTCCTTCAAGTGAAATGACATCGTTGCAGGCGCCAAGCCAAAATGATCGCTAAGCTCACCAGCCGCCATGCCAGTCGTACCTTTTCGCACAAGCAGCCGGAATACTTCCAAGCGTGATTCTTGAGCCAATGCCCCTAAAGCCTTGACCGCATCAATATTTTTCATATTTCCAATAATATCGAAACGTGATCAAAGCGTCAAGCGATTCAATTGAAAACTGTGCCATTTAAGTCCAAAGAAACTGCGCCAAATAGCGCCGAAAGTAACAACCTTTCGGAGGTTTTAACTCTTGAAACTTGTGATATTACGACGCATCACAATCTTTGTCCTCCGGGTAATATAGTGTACCCCCCTACGCTATAATCAGCTTTCCAGGTATAGCGAAAACTAATGGCGCACACTGCTAAGGACAAGAAGAAGCTGATAGATAGAGTCCGGCGCATTCGCGGACAGATTGACGCGATTGAAAAGGCGCTAGACGAAGAAAAAGACTGCTCATCGGTTTTGCACCACATCGCCGGATGTCGCGGCGCAATGAACGGGCTAATGGCTGAAGTTGTCGAGGGACATATTCGTTCCCACATCCTGACGAATAGTAACAGCCCCGAAGACAAGCAAGCCCAGGCTCAGGCAGCTGAAGAGTTGATCGAGCTAATCAAATCCTATTTGAAGTAATGAGGTTGCGTAGATGACGGCCACGTATACGAAAGACCAAGCGGCTTTGGCAGCAGAACAACACGAACATGAAGCTCACAGTCTAGAGAGAGCAGACCTGATTCGTATCGCCTGTGTTGGATTGGCTGTATTGCTGTGTTGGCTACGCGTGCCATATTTCAACGTTTTAGCGATTGCTGCAACGCTCATCGGAGGCTATTCGATCTATGAAGAGGCCTTCTCGAATTTACGTGAGCGGCGCATGACCATGGAGCTATCCATGTCTATTGCCTTGTTTGCAGCGCTGGCAATTTCCGAGACTTTTACCGCTCTGTTGATCACTTTCTTTGTCTTGATTGCCGAGGCATTGGAAAAACTAACCATGAGTCGGGGGCGAAATGCTATTAAATACTTGGTTTCAATGCTGCCCCAAGATGCTTTTATCCGCAGAGGCGAGGCTGTCGAGGAGCGGAAAGTTTCACATCTGCAAATCGGGGACATCGTCGTAATCAAGCCCGGTGCCCGCGTTCCTGTGGATGGTTCTGTTGTATCTGGGCATTCTTACATTGACCAGTCCACTATCACCGGCGAATCAATTCCCTCTGAAAAGGTTGCTGGTTCCTTTGTCTATGCCGGTACTATTAATCAATCGGGCACGCTTGATGTCAGAACAAGTGGTATAGGCGTAGACACCGCTTTCGGAAAAATCATTCATGCAGTTGAAACAGCGGAGCTGTCTAAAGCGCCCGTGCAGAAAACTGCCGACCGCTTGGCTGGGTATCTTGTGTACTTCGCCATCGGCTGCGCGCTGCTTACGTTTTTCCTCACACATAATATGAAAGCAACTATTTCAGTGGTGATTGTTGCCGGTGCCTGTGGCATTGCCGCCGGAACACCTCTGGCGATTTTGGGCGGTATCGGGCGTGCCGCTCGGACTGGTTCGATCATCAAAGGCGGCTTATTCCTGGAGCTTCTGGGCCAGGTCGATACGGTTGTCTTTGATAAAACTGGAACTCTCACTTATGGCACTCCAGTGGTCACCGAGTTGGAATGCTTGAGCGACGCCTCAGGCAGCGACGTTTTGGAATTAGCAGCCTGTGCGGAGTCGGCATCTGAACACCCTTTAGGAAAAGCGATCGTCCAGGAGGCGCAAAACAGAAACCTTTCGATAAAGCAGCCTGAACGATTCAATTATCTACCCGGAAAGGGAATCATTTGCACACTCAATGGTGATTCAGTCTTAGTCGGCAACAGGAGCTTGTTTGTTGAGAACGGCTATGACCTTCCGACACTGCCGAATAAACGGATGGAGACATCAGAGGTTCTAGTAGGAAAGTCTCAAAAGCTGGTTGGAATCATCCATATAGCTGATGTGCTTCGTCCGGAGGCAAAGCAAGCTGTTGCAGACTTGAAACTGATGGGCATAACCTCAATTCTCTTAACTGGTGATGCCAAGCCGATTGCCCAAAGTATCGCCAATAAGCTGGCGATCTCTGAAGTGGTGGCAGATGTAGTGCCCGACCAAAAGCAAGAGTACATCAAGAACCTGGCTAATTCGGGTCGTCGCGTGGCTATGGTTGGAGACGGAGTGAATGATGCACCTGCCCTTATGGAAGCCTCCGTAGGCATAGCCATTGGCTCTGGAGTTGATGTGGCTAGGGAATCAGCCGACATAGTTCTAATTGGAAATGATCTAGGTCGTTTCGTTGAAACCGTTCGCATAGCGCACCGGTGCAGGCGAATTATCATGACTAATTTTGTTGGAACCATTGTTGTGGACGGAATAGGCGTACTGCTGGCCGCATTCGGCTATTTAAATCCTCTTCTTGCGGCTTTCATTCACGTCAGCTCGGAATTGATTTTCATCGTGAACTCGGCCCGATTATTACCGGGAAAAACCCACACATGATCACGCAGTTCAAGAAAGCGGTTTTGTACCAGGGTTGATCCTTACCGCCCGCTCTCCAACTGTGGTTACACTTTACTTGCTTCTACCTTCGCGGGGCAAATCGACTTCATGGCTGTCAGCGACAACGAAACCATTTTAACCAGGCTTACTCACTTCATCCACAAATACTTTCTTCCTTTGCTCATAACCAGCTACGTGCTGGCAGGACTTCTGCCTGGACCGGGCTTAGCGCTAAGGCAGCTGTCTTTCGGCTCTATTAGGTTGCCAGAACTCGGTCCCATTAACATCACTATTTCACTAGTGATGCTTTCATTTCTGCTGTTCAATGCGGGACTCGGCATACAGGCAAAGGAATTAGCTGGTTTGCGCAAGCGTCCGCTCATTCTCGCAGTGGGATTTCTAGGCAATATTATTGTTCCTATCCTGATAGTTCTGTCTTTCCATGGGCTTCTTATCAGATGGCACAACCCTGATGAATTGCAAAATATGCTGGTAGGCTTCGCACTCATCGCTGCCATGCCTATAGCCGGATCGTCCGCCGCCTGGGCTCAGAATGCCAATGGAAATATCAGCTTAAGCCTGGGACTAGTATTATCTTCCACCATTCTAAGCCCGCTTACGACGCCTCTGGTCTTACATCTCTATGGTTTGATGACACATGGCGATTATTCCGAAGATCTGCACGAACTGGCTCAACAAGGCACCAATGCCTTCTTAT
>JAKFVJ010000067.1 GCA_021732245.1 Candidatus Obscuribacterales bacterium
TACCAAAATGCTTCCTAGACATTCAAACAGTTTTCGGTGTACTCAAAGATCCAAAAGTGGATGACGGCACAAAGCGTTTTCTGTCGTTTCTCGTCAGAAATTGGGGAACCTTCACTAGCAATGAAGATCCACCGCCGATTAATTTGGATGTGTTAGGAGAATGCCTTTGGGCTGTTGCCGAGCAAAGCGTACCGCTAACTACTCGCGAAAACGCAGCAGAAATGCCCAATAAGCAGTCCTATGTCGTCGTCGACACCGATAACGACAACACGCTCACTCGAGAAGAGTTGGAGGCTGCAATCAGAACACTCGATGCGGTACCCAGCAATTTAAAGCGCAAAGAAGGCCGTTTCAACTATTACCGCATGAGGGCAACACTTTGCCTACTGCTGGAAAACTTCGACATGTTCGATGCGCAAACAAACAAAGAAGCCTACAAGTACTTGTGATACAGCTTCTAGCCGTCACCCTGAGCATAGCGAAGGGTCTCGCACGTTAACTCGTGAGATTCTTCGCTGTCGCTCAGAATGACGGATGCTCACACTCATAAAAACACTCACCAAAGGAGGTGAAAACAAATGAACAGATACGCTGATATTATTACTCGACTGAAAGCCGGTGAAACGGTTACTTTCAGGGGCAAGGGTAATTCAATGGTACCAATCATCTATTCCGGACAGGAAGAGACATTGGAACCAATTACCGATCCTTCCACCATTCGAAAAGGTGACGCTGTCTTCTGCAAAGTACGCGGCAACGTATTTACGCACAAGGTAACCGGCATTCGTAAGAATGGCGAAAAATTGGAATTTCAAATTTCCAATAACCACGGCCATGTAAATGGCTGGACACCTCAAGAGCATCTCTATGGCAGACTGATTGCCATAGACGGTAAGCCTTATCGAACAAGACGCTGACCCGTTTAGTTCAAAAGTGCACTGTCTTGATCTTGAGAATCATCTTTGGGCTGCTCTTGTTCGGCAACACCAAACAAGGTTGCCCAAAAGCCCTGTGGTTTTGTCTGTGTCGGGCTTATTACGACTGTACTGCGCCCGGCTAACTCGGCCCCGCCTGGATACACCGGCATGACATAGCCGCAAGTCGAACAGAGATGTTTGTTCGCCGGCACTTTAAACTTGCATCTAGGACAAAGTACGTATTGCATAAGTGATTTCAGTATAACATGTAGCAACTTAACTCCTGCCAACAGCATGGCAATGTCAAGCTATATATGCCTAGACTGATTCTCACCTTCAAAACTATGTTCGATGTACTGGCAGCAGACAAGTTGTTGCGAGAGAAATTCGCATGCCGCCCCACTCCTACGCCTCCGGGACTGTCGACATCAATTTGCGGCATGTCGCTGGAATTACTAAGTCCGGAAGATCAGGATGCAGTAATTGAAACCCTGAAAACCGGACAACTCAGTCCTTCTGGAATCCATCAGATCGACTGATAGACCAACCTAAGTCTAAGCTCCGCCTCCATTTCAAGAGGTCGAGCACCATATTTCACAAATGCGCGCAGCTTCTGCTGGGCGCCATATTGCCACGAGGATACAACCTATGAATACCTACCTTGATGGATTCAAAGCTTGCCCACTATGCAGCGGCGATTTAGAACACAAACAAATAGAACAAGATAAGTCGCGTCCTGTATGTAAACACTGCGGGTGGATTCACTGGAGCAATCCTGTTCCAACAGCATCCAGCGTGATTCCCTACAACGGCGGCGTAGTACTAGTCAAACGAGCAAAGCCGCCACAATTGGATGATTGGGCATGTCCCGGTGGACACGTCGAGCATCAAGAAAGCCCAATTGACACCGTTGTTCGAGAGACAAAAGAAGAAACCAATCTCGATGTGAGAGTCGTCGCTGAAATCGGCAATCCATTCACGACTGAAAGCAATCACCTGGTGATGTTCTACTTGGTTGAAGTAATCGGCGGTGAAACGAGAGCTGGGGATGACGCCAAAGAATTGGAAATCTTCACTCTCGATGCACTGCCGGAAAACATCGCCTGGATTCATCATCGCCAAGCAATTGAGGACTACTACGCAGGACGAAATATACGTCCAATCAACCCGCAGCCATTACCGCCGCAGAACGGCCCCAACAAGCTCAATGACGAGCACTGCCGGTTAAGTCCCAAGGACAACAATTACAGTCCGACACCAAACGTGTTTGTCTGGGCTTGCATTGTCTACGTAGCACTCGTGCTCGGAATGTGCCTTCTCACTCGCTTCATTCACTAAAACCACTCATCAATTTCATAACCATCATTGTCAGACGAGGTATCTGTCATGTTTAACGCGGAAAAAATGCGCAAAGCCATGGTCGTAGTTATGTTTGTCGAATTGCTCATTTTGCTTGGATTCTTAGTCAACGATCACATCCAAGCTGAGAATCAATTGCGACAACAAGTGCACAAACTTGCCGTACAAGTTGCAACACTCACTCAAGAGCAACAAAAGACAGATACTGAATTAACAACTGTAAAGCAACAAGTTCAAACACTGTCGAATGAAAACGCCGTTCTCAAAGAAGAGAACAAAGCAATCAAGTCTCAAACAGCCACTATTCAAACAGACGTACAAAAGCTGAGGAAATGCTGCTCAGAAAAGGCATCATGCAAATCGAAATGCAAGTCCAGATGTAAATCAGATTGCAGCAAGTCGAAATGCAAGGACAAGCCCGACTGCGGCAACGACAAGGGCACTACAAGTCCTCCTGCCATGCATCAGGTCGAAATGTATTACGGTGCAGAGAAAGTAATCATCTCTGTGCCCAGTCAATAGCACCCTCTTAGTCATTTGCTCTGTAGGGGCGCATTGCATGCGCCCTTGTCGACGAATGACCAGCCACACGGAGGAAACAGTCATGTCCAATTCTTCCAAGGAGATGCTCACTTTCACAAAAGAGCAAGCAAGACTAACCATTATGTCCATCGCTCCCACTGGGCGGCTGATACGGCTTGATGAGTTTATGGACGATCTGGAAGCCCGCATTTGTGGTGCCATCCGTCGCGAAAACTACATACCGACCGTTGCAGAAATGTCCGAAGAACAAAGCCGCACCATCGTGCAGGGCATTCTTTTCGGACAAGACCTAGACAATCTCACGGCATGTCCATGCGGCAGACCATGCTCATTTGGACAACAGCTGACGACTCTGTGGGAGGAACCGCATTCGGTTCATGCCGCGGATATAGTCGAGCACTACCTCAAGCAGGCTGCCTACTTGGAGCAGATGGCTATAGCCAACCGCAT
>JAKFVJ010000066.1 GCA_021732245.1 Candidatus Obscuribacterales bacterium
GCGGTCTTTCATGAAGGCGACTTTGTCTTGTGCTTGCGGATTGAAAGACCAAGTGTTTGCCAGTGTCAAAGACTGAACAATGGATTTCTTTTGCTGAAAAATATTCTGGGCAACAATGCCGCCCATTGATAGTCCGACGAAATGGGCTTTTGCATAGCCTAGTTGCTCAATGAGAGCAATAACGTCTTGTGCAAAGGACTTTACGGTAACTTCCTTGTAGATGTCTTGTCCGGGAAATTTTGACTTTCCGTGGCCGCGAAAATCAAGGGCTAAGCACTTGTAACCACGCGATGCCAAAGAGGGCATTTGTTTTGCCCAAGATCTGCTGTCACCACCGACTGCGTGAAGAAAAACAACAAGTTCGTCACCTTGTCCGGACTCGGCTACGAAAAGTTCGACACCGTTGGATAGTTTGACTGTAGATGTTTTTATCTCGGGTTCTACTTGTTCTTTATTCAATTGTATTGCCATAGCTTGTTACTCTTGTTTAGCGATTATTGCCAATGTTCCGCCGCCGCATGGACCATGATGTTCGGCGCGAGTACTTATGTAAACAGTCGGATCGTAAAGGACACTGGACAAAACAGCACCTAAGACGCAGCGAGAGTATCTGGTGTCGCTTATGTCGTCATCGGTTAGCATTGTTGCGCGTCTGCCGTGAATTGTTCCGCGTGGATCTGCTTCTGATTTGGCAAATACACCAACAATTTTTTCAGCTTGTTTGGCTGTGAGTTGCAGATTGCAGTCGATATTTAGTTTGGCTAAAACATCAATTACTGATTTTGTATCCAGCATATCTTTCAATATGCCGTGCTCGATCATTAGATCGCCATCCCAATAGGGACTATTGGCCAAAACCATAATCTCTGTACGTTCAAGACCAGGTTTAGCTGAGCATGAAGCTGTAGTTGAGTAGAGATTCCAGTCATTGCAGATGACGTCATCGTTTAATTCAGTTGGCTTTACTTCGCCAAGGGCAAGTGCTGCTCCCAGTGCTGATGCACCACGAGAAAAGACCATGTCCGAACGAATTGGTTTGCCGGACTTGGCTGCGTCTAGCCCTTCTTCGTAAGTGAATTTAGGAATAGCGCCTTTCATTTGAATGAGGTGGACATCGCTGTTGGATTCAACTTTCAAATCGCTGACAATTTGCATTATTACGCGAGCGGTTTCTTCGACCTGTGCCACGCGGCCAATTTCATTGGGCGCAAAAGCACGCGTAAAGCCAATTCCCACAGCCAAGCGTTTTTCTTTCCGCTTGTCCGTCAGTGTTTCCCCGGATTTGGAAAACACAACAATGTGCGGACTAACAACACCTTCGCAGCCGCCTGAGAGAGAAAAGATAATGCGGTCGATAACTTCTTGTCGAGAAATGCCCAGTCTTGCAGAAAACAATGATTCAAACGCGGACATTGCTAAGTCGCGCGTGAAATCATTGCGACCACCGTTGCCTTCTGTTTTGCCGATGATGCAAATTACATCGGCAGGATTTATTGTCCCGTCATCCATGTACTTGGTTAGTTGGCTAACATCGTCAGGACTGCTGGTGGCAATCTTTATTGCTTTGACTTGCATGGCATAACCTTCGCTTTCAGTTTACAAACTTACGTGCAAAGTTTTACCGGTGCGAGCCTTAATATCTATCTTGTACACATCGCCGTGATTCATTTCCGACGCTGTCTTCATAGAGGCGAGCGCTTCAACAACAGCCGGCGAATTGGCCGTCATACAAGTAACCGGCTCTTTTACGCAAAGTGGGAAATCGTGCCATGTGCCCTTCCAGAGCATGATGCCGTGTCCGGCTGGAAAAACAAAACACTTCACTTCGGTTAGTTCCGGTACTTCGGCCTTTTGTTCGTGGTTTGGTTTGCCAAGCACCATAGCAAAAGGTTGATCACCTAGACCAATAAAAAGCTGAGTCATTTCCACATGACGCTCGAGCCAGGTAACATCGCCTGAGCGCTTGCTTATGCGCGCCGTACGAATAACCGCACTCCCTTGACATTCAAATGGGATGTTGAAACCCTCTTCGACAGAACCCTTGTAGAAAGGGATTGTCAGACCGGCATTGGGAACTTCTGTGCCTATGAAAAGACCAAAGTCTTTGGTGTTTTCCGGTGTCGCTTGAATGATCGGTACTTCAATAACATCAGCCTTGGGTGCCACTTCGACCATCTTCAATCTCCTTACGCTTATCTGCCTTTTCCAGGAAGGTCACCAGGTTGAAAATTGCTTCGTTGAGTGGCGCGCGGCGCCCGTGCTTGGCAGCAATTTTGGCAACGGCCCCATTGAGAAATTCCAACTCGGGGTGGCGTCCTGCCCTCAGATCTTGGAGTGTAGCATTGATGTTTTCTCGTGTCCTTGCAAGAGATTTAAATACATCCTCTACATGACTGGTTGTCAGGTGAATTTTTTCCAGTTGGGCAATTTCAACTGCTTCCAGTACGACTTGCCGAGCCAAATTGTTCAATTCCGGGCTATCGGCAATTGCGCCATTTGGTTCGTCGACAATAGAGCAGAGTCCATTGATTGATAAATTCCACAGTGCCTTTTGCCATTCTGATTCCAGTGGATTGAAATTGACTGTTGTGTCTATTCCTTTGCCGAGCAAAACCTTTTGCCAATTGTTCAAGAATTCCGCGTGAGCTTCATTGCCTGCAAATTCGTACTTGTGAATACCAGCGACGTGAATGTGACAAGGTGAAACTTTACGAACGCCTATATAACAAAGCAACCTAAAAACTGGATTGTCCGGCAAAATTTGCTTTGCCATCTCGTAGATGCCTAATCCATTTTGCATCAACACTATTTTGTTGGATATTTTTATGTGTGGTTTCAAGTTTTGCAAAACCACAGGTATTTCATGCGCTTTGGTGGCAACAAATATCGCTGCGTCGTCAGAAAGTTGTGGAAAATTTGACCACGAATGACACTGGATTTTTAAATTGCCTTCTACCGCGCCTGTGACTTCAAGTGGTTTTTCCAACAAAGCTGCGCAAGAAGAATCGCGCGCAAGCAGATGCGATTCTTCTGATTCTTGAATTAGGTACTGCAGTATGAGACCCATGCTGCCTGCACCAATTACCAAATTGTTTAGCACATTGCGCCTTGTCTAGAGCTTATGGTTCTTCTTTGCCGTTCAATTGCTTGAACTTGCTCTTTTGATGAAGTTCTTCCGGGCTACCAATTCCTTCTGAGGTGTGCTTGCTTGCTCCGGTTATGCCGTTGACCATAGCCTTCTTATTAGTTTGTTCGGCAGTATAGCCTT
>JAKFVJ010000441.1 GCA_021732245.1 Candidatus Obscuribacterales bacterium
GGTGAACGAAGGCGGGCGCACTACGACGGCCGTATGCATGTTGGCACCGGCAAAGACTCAAGTGGCTAGAACATTACCGTCGAAACCAAAGCCGGTTCCTCAATCAGCGGTAGCCCCTGCTAAAAAGTATTTCCGCTGCACAGGACCAACCATACAAGGTGGTGGCTCTTACAAAGAAAACACTATGGAGGTTCGCCCCGACAACGTAATGTGGTTTGGGCATAGCGTTAGAGATAAGCCCGGCAGCCCGTTGCGCAATAGCACATTTACATTTACGCCATTGCCTGAATACGTCTCACCCGGAGACAGGATAACCATCAACTGCAATCTCACCGGCAGTGAATTGTTCTGGGGTTCGGCTAACTTCTATGCTCCTAATTGCCCTTGGTTCAAGCTATTGCATAGCCCGACAGACGGCATGTTTGATGAACGGCACAGTTCGGGGACATTGGCCTATGAGGTCGTCGACATGCACAAGATAATGGATGACTACAGGCGTCAAAATCCACAAGAAGCTGCCAAATACCCGGACCCAAGTACCTATCCTATGGTCATTGAATTATTGCTTACAGGACCTCACCACCCTCAAGCGACCATGCGGTGGACGTTTTACGCCGTCTGCGCCGCCAACAGTGCGCTAGATTAAAACTGCTTGACAAGTATTAAATGGCGTCGTATTCTCTTCCTGCCTGATGGAAGAGGCATTTACTACGGGAACTCACTTGCATATTTATTTCGAGCGACTATTTAAGTCGTTGGCTTTGACTTGCACTCCATCCATTCAGGGCGAAAGCACAGGGGATTTACTGGAGACGGACTTATGACTCAACAGGCTTTTGAAGAAATGGGATATGCCCAAGAGGCGTCGCCTGCCGCCCTGCTGCCGACACAGCTTTGCTATAAGTGTGGTGGCACAGTAGTAGAAGGAACAGCTTTTTGTGACGGCTGCCGCGGTACTGCACTTTTTCAGCGCGTAAATAAGACCAGACAAGGCTCTGAGCAGAAACAAGAGAAAGTAAAAATGCTGCGCGCAACTATTTCTCAGGCTTCCAACAAACAAGTTACAGCTAAGAAAACCGGCGCAGCTGTAGGCGTGCTCTTCGTGCTCATGGCATTTGCCGGTGCTTGTGGCTATTACTTTATGTACATGCCGCATTAAATTACAAAGTTTTCCAACCGCCAACCGCGTAGTGGTCCGGATCGCCTTCAGGCTATTCGGGCCTTTACGTTTGTGGGTATAGGGCGCATGCAATGCGCCCCTACAATGAAAGGTGCAATGCGCCCATACAATGAGGGTAAATGCGTTCCTGCAATGACTGGCAAAGTGCGGCCCCACATTGAGGGGTAAAATGTGAGTATGTCTGCGCGCTTTCTTAATTTCATTTTGGCGCTGTCGCTGTTTCTTTTAATTGGCGGCATGTTTGATGTTGCTTGGGCCGGCAACAATGTGAGAATTTATGACACAGGAACGCACTACGATGTCTGGATAGACTACGAGCATGGAGCCACACCGCGTCAGATTGGCGAAGAGTATGGTGAAGCACTGCGAGCTGCTTGCCCACAATTTGAATCCATTTTTGATTCATACATCGCCGAAAGCACTCAGGGCAGTTGGTTAATCTATAAGATCATGCTTAGTCGTGTAAAAAAAATACGCAAGCAACTGGAGCCGCAATATCGTGAAGAAATAGAAGGTATTGCATCAAAGCTTTCCGGTGGTGACGACAATAAGCAAGGCGACGGCAAGCTTTCGGCTGATGAGTTATTCACCTTGAATTTCATGGCTGATATAGCACGCATGAATCAATGCAGTGCCGCTGCTGCTTTTGGAAACAGCACGCCTTTTGGCAAGACAATTTGTGGTCGTAATCTCGATTGGCCGGATGGAAAGGGCAATCAACTAACTCAGATACAGTCGGTAACGACTATACGCAAAGGACGCCAGTCAATTGTGAATATTGCCTGTCTTGGTTTTATGGGAGCAGTGACTGCCTTCAACGCCTCTGGTGTCTATGGAGCCATTCTGGATTCGCCGACAGGTCGCAAATACTCTGCCGGCAAAAAGCGTTCGTATGCTATGGATTTACGCCAGGCACTTGAGCAGGCAACAACAATTGAGGAAGTAGCGGACTTTATGAGCGATGAGAAGAAAGAATATCCATTCAACCACGTGATTTTCCTGGCAGATCCTGTGCGTGCAGCCGTGTTGGAAAATAACATAAGCGGATACAAGGAAACCAGACGCCGTGAATTGAGAACGCCATCTTCGGTGATGCGCGCAAATGCAGTTTGGCAAATTCCTGATGCTATAGGAACAGTCAATTGTTTTTGTCTAGCAGACAATGATGACAATCATCTTGATCCCAGTGATTGGGATCGCGTAAGAACTGCTCAAAAGCAAGGCAAACAGCCTGTACGATGCGACATCAACACACCGCGCTGGTTGGCGATGCAACAACAATTGAAGATGGTGGGGCCGGCAATAACCTCCACCGGAATGAAACAAGTGATGTCCGAGCATCACGGAAATTATCCGGGCTCTTTGTACGACGGCGATTTGTACAACTCATACACTATTCAGAGTGTCATTTTCGAGCCGCAGTCTTTCAGCCTGGAGGTCTTCTTTCGCCCCCGCAATGGCAAGCTGCCCCAGTGGCCTTCTTACGAGCCAATTCCCGTTCGTTGGTAAGGTGTTTTGGTAGGAATCAAGCCTGGTAAGCACTTGGGGGTTTTGACAACCAGGCTCAGGCATGGGATAATTAGTCGAATTCTTTAGAGTCCATCAAGAAGCAGGAGAGATTAGTCTCAGGTCGCTTGTTTGAGACTGAGATTAAAGAGCCCTTCATAAAGGACGAAAAATTGAGTAATTTTGAAAAGCTTGGCTTGTCCAAGCCAACTGCTAGTTTGCTGCAAAAAATTGGCTTTGAGCAGCCGACCGAGATACAAGAAAAAGCTATTCCCGCCGTATTAGATCGCAAAGATTTGATGGCGTCAGCCCAGACAGGTTCCGGCAAGACAGGCGCATTTGCTTTGCCTATTATTGAAAAACTGAAACCGCAAGGCAATAAGCCTCAAGCATTGGTATTGGCACCAACTCGCGAATTGGCTGTGCAGATTGAAAAAGAGTTTCAGAGATTCGGACAACAGAAAAACGTCCGTGTGTTGTCCGTGTATGGCGGTACCGGCTATGACAGACAAATTCGTCTGTTGCGCAGTGGCGTGGATGTAATTGTTGCAACACCAGGACGACTATTTGATCACATTTAT
>JAKFVJ010000295.1 GCA_021732245.1 Candidatus Obscuribacterales bacterium
GGCCGATTACATCCGCAAGCAGACTCTAACCAATGCCGAGCGATTCATCACACCCGACCTGAAAGAATACGAAGCCAAAATCCTCAACGCCGAGAAGAATCAAGGCGACATCGAATACAAACTCTTCCTCGAATTCCGTCAAACAATTGCCGGATGTGGCGCCGAACTGACGCAACTTGCCCATCAATTAGCATCTATTGACGCGCTATTGTCACTTGCAGATGCTGCGAGCCAATACAAATATGTAAAGCCAATTGTTGATGATTCAACAAAACTGGAAATAAACAACGGCCGCCATCCTGTTTTAGAACGCTTGCTGCCGATGGGCAAATTCGTTCCTAATGACACAAGACTTTATGGCTCAAGCGATGATCACCAATTGATTATTTTGACCGGGCCAAACATGTCCGGCAAATCCAGCCTGCTTCGTCAAGTCGCTCACATAGTTTTACTTGCTCAAATAGGCAGCTTTGTACCGGCAGACAGCGCACATGTGGGACTTGTTGATCGCATCTTCACACGCATCGGTGCCGTTGATGACTTGACCCAAGGTCAATCGACATTCTTAGTTGAAATGAGCGAAACGACTCAATGTTGTTTGTCCGCTACCAATCGCTCACTTATTTTGCTCGACGAAGTAGGTCGCGGCACAAGCACTTACGACGGTGTATCAATTGCCTGGTCAGTAGCCGAATTTCTAGCAACTCAAGTAAAAGCGCGGACGATATTTGCCACCCACTATCACGAGTTAAATGCGCTGAGCAATTACTACGCTCAAATAACCAACTACCAAGTCATGGTCCGCGAATACGAAGGTCACGTCGAATTCATGCGCCGACTTGCGCCCGGTGGCGCCAGCCGCAGTTACGGAATTCACGTCGCCCGCATGGCAGGACTACCACCATCCATCATCGACCGCGCCCAATTCCTCATGTCCCAAATGGAACGCAAGAGCGGCGCAGCAAAACTTCTCGACAGCACCAAGAACATCCCGCAAAGCCGTGATGTCAGCGCGCTTGAAGAGGCGATGCAACTGTCATTGTTTAAATAGACAGGGCGCATGCAATGCGCCCCTACAAGACAGAAACTCCTTAAAATCACTCCGAGCAACTCGTTGCCTAAAGCTATGGAAACTTGATCATCTGCTGTGCTAGATTTCTACTAGCAATGGACTAACATGGGTGCACGGATGTCAAAGGACTTTATACCAGCCAAACCCGCTACTTGGGCTATTAAAATTGTCCGGGAGCTAGCCCGCTTCAATCTATTTCTCAAGAATAAAATTCAGCTTGCGGAACAAGACCTATTGCATTTTCACAAAATTCCTCGCGGCTCCGGTGTCATCCTGACCTCCAACCATGCCGACGAAGCTGATCCGCAAGTTTGCTTCGAGTTATCCCGCCGGGCAAATAAGCGCTTCATCACCATGTGCAATCGAGAAGCATTTGATGAAGCATTCGGAATTCCCAGATACATCCTGCCGCGCTTAGGAGTCTTCTCCGTTAAGCGCGGTGCTCGCGATTCGGCAGCGGTCACTTATGCCCAAGACGTCGTCAAACAAGGTGAAGACGTCCTGGTCATTTTTCCAGAAGGCGAAATTTATTACCTAAACGAAAAGATTCAGCCTTTCCATCATGGCGCTGTTGATATTTGCCTCAAAGCAATTATCGAAAAGAGAAAAACCGATCCGGAATGGACCGCGTATATCGTGCCGATGGCAATCAAATACCATTACGACCAATCCATTGAGCCTGAATTAGAGAAACGCATAGCCAAAATGGAAGCGCAGATGTCCATACAACCAGAAGCGGGCTCCACGCTTCCCGATAGACTACTTGAACTTCAAAAAGCAATGCTTCAGAGCGAAGAGCGCCTCTACAAGATTGGACAAAACGCCGAAACAGCCAAAGAACTCCGAGAAGAAATTATCACTGCTGAGCACGACATTCTCGCTGAAGTACTGGACAAGCACCCCGAGGTAAAAGTACGCGACGACGGTGCAACAATAGACAAAGCCTGGCAAATTGAAGCAGAGCTTAGAAAGTCGATCAGCAACGAAAAAGATCCAATCAAAAGGAAAGATCTGGAATTGGATCTCGAAGCGCTAAAAGAAGTCGCCCAACTAACAAGCTGGCATCCACACTACTACACCAAAGACCCCAGCGCCGACAGACTTGCCGAAGTCATCTTAAAGCTGGAGCGAGAAATCTACAAAGTCCAGCGCCCCAAACAAATTGCTGCGAGAAACGTCTCCGTCAAAATTGCTCATCCAATTGACATGGGCAAGCACGTCGACGACTACATCAAAGACCCCCACACCGTCCGCCATACAATAAGCGAACGCCTGCAGCACGAAATTCAATCGCTCGTCAACAAGCTGGCGTCAAAGGTCAATGGCAATAACAATCATTGACCGGATGCAACTTTAGTGACAAAACGGATCTCAACTCTCTTCCCCAAAGCATTAGCAATTCGCTGCAACATGGATATCGAGTGTCCACTGTAGTCCGAATTCTCCAGGCGGCATACAACCGACGCTGTTGTACCGATTAACTTCGCTAAAGCTCTTTGAGATAATCCAGCCTTCACCCTTGCCGAATATATTTTGCTCGCTATGTCTGCATTAAGCCGCTCTTGCTCTAGCAGCTTCATCATTTTTGGCTTACCTTCAAAATATCGACGATGAATTATCTCAATCGCATCATCGGTGGGTTTGTGTTTCATTGCTTGCTCCCAATCTAACTCTTCCTCTATTGTTCGCATAATTGCGAACGGCTGTCAAGCCCCAACTCAGATCGAATACTCACAAAGACTGGATCATCTTTCGATGACCCAGCTCTAAATAGCCGTGATCGAACAAAAATGCATCGCTACAGAACAGATTTACTCTATTCCATGCATTCGCATTCAACTTAGCTATTCATATCGTCAGACACTCCCAACAATTGCTTGTTGGTATCACATCTGAATTTTGGGGGGTTGGAATTATGCGCTTGAAAATGGCTTAATGCAACAACAATTTTCCGTCTTCAGTGGGGTTTCCCGACGAGACATACTTTTCTCTCGACAAGCGTAAAAGATCAGCTAGACTAACACAATGAAACTCATAGAGAGCAAGACAACTGTAGCGATTATCGCTGCCAACTTGGCAGTCTACTTTGCCGCAGTTGCGTCAACCAATTTCGCATCTGTATTGCTACTAAAGCCTCCACTTTTACTTAAGTTTGGGGCTAACTTTGCTCCTTACACTACTGTCCTTGAAG
>JAKFVJ010000296.1 GCA_021732245.1 Candidatus Obscuribacterales bacterium
TCAGAATGACAAAAAGCGTGGGTGCGCGAACAGCGCTAGGGCTAAGTCGTGGTGTAATCCCCACTTAGATAGTTTATTTGAAATTCCATTAGTACTTAAGGTGGAACTTGTACAAATATCTATTTCAATTCAACGGCGGAAATTTTCAGGGACCAAAACGCAAGCACAGACGCAACTCGGCAGCATCTTTTCACGGGCACAACGCCTTCTCAGATGCTGCCGCTTTGCGCTACACAAGGAGACTCAAAAACATGCGCAAATTCAAAAACGTCTTGAGACAAATAGCAGCGATTTTTCGCTATCGACTATACGGTGCTCAGCTTCGATCAGACATGTGTTACATCGTCTGGGCCGGCTCCAAAGAAGAAGCTCTCGTAAAGTTGTACGCGAAGATGCACGCTGACCCTAGGTACAAGGCTCTAATCGAAGCACCCGAATTGAGTCCGGAGTTGGAGTTTCGGGCTGAGTTAGCTCGGGCCCGTTTTCGCACTCTGCGGTTGAGATAGTACGCATTTACTAAAACAAAACGAAAAGGAGGTGTCTCATGAAGTACATTCAACTGCCGATAGTGCCGAAGTTTACCGCTGACCCGCACTATTTCCACGAAAACATAATCGAATATCAAAAGCGCCCGCATGCGAATGTTGCTGACATGAACGCCGACCTCATTCGTCGGTGGAATGATGTCGTGGCACCTACGGACTGGACTGTTGTTGTTGGAGATGTAGCCATGGGAAGACCCGATGGCTGGGCGGAAATCATCGCCGCCCTCAACGGCAAAAAGCTTCTTGTCCTCGGCAACCACGACCGCTCGGCTTCCTTCATGGAAAGCATTGGCTTTGATATCGTCGTGAAAAACGCAATCATCGAAGCCGGCGGAATTCGTATCTGGGCAAATCACTTCCCGCCCGGACCTCAACGCCAGTATGTGCATCCAGCCAAATATGACATTGCTGTTTGTGGACACGTCCACAGCAAGTGGGTTGTACGCGATGGATGCGTCAACGTTGGCGTGGACGTATGGGACTACACGCCTGTCGATCTCAACCGAGTCATGTACAAGGCGCTGGAAGCAAGTATCTAAAACCTAGTATGGCTGCTGTGTAGGGGCGCATTGCATGCGCCCTTGCATTAGCGTGCTCAAGTTTCTTTGGGAGAAAACCGAAATGACTAACCCAGAAAAAATGAATATTTCCATAAAGCCGCCACGTGGAACCCGCGACGTGTTGCCTGCTGAAAGTGAACAATGGCAAAAGTTGGAAGAGCTTGCGCGCAAGACATTGAAGTCTGCCGGCTACAAGGAAATTCGATTGCCGATTTTTGAGCAAACGGAACTCTTTTGCCGGACAGCAGGTGAAGGCTCTGACGTGGTCAACAAGGAAATGTACACCTTCGCCGACAAGGCGGACCGTTCGCTCACCTTGCGTCCGGAAGGCACGGCACAAGCTGCGCGGGCGTACTTGAACTCATCAATGGACAGGCTGCGTCCTCCGACAAAGCTTTTCTACATGGGTCAATATTTCCGCAACGAAGCTGTGCAAACCGGCCGCTACCGACAATTCAATCAACTCGGATTGGAAGCCTTCGGCAGCGCCAGTCCATTGCTTGATGCAGAAACAATTGCCATCGCTTGCGACTTTCTCAAGAAGGCAGGCGTGGCGGAATTCGAAGTGCAGATCAACTCTCTTGGTTGTTCTACATGTCGTCCCGCTTATCGTGAGGCGCTGAAGGAAAAGTTGCGGGATCGCCTGTCCACTCTCTGCAAAGATTGTTGTGACAGATACGAACGCAATCCTTTGCGTATGCTCGATTGCAAAGTCGAAGCCGATCAAGAGCAATTCATTGATGTGCCGGGTCCGCTCGACTATCTGTGTGCTGATTGTGAAAGCCAGTGGGAAGCATTGACTTTGGCGTTAGGCCAACTCAGAGTCCCGTTTGCAGTTAACAGACGTCTTGTACGAGGTCTGGACTATTACACGCGGACGGTTTTCGAAATCGTTTCGCAAGACAGCCGCCTTGGTGCTCAGTCCACAATCGCAGCCGGTGGCCGCTATGACAATCTCATCGAAAGTCTTGGCGGACCACCAACACCTGCAGTCGGCTGGGCTGTTGGATTGGAAAGGTTGCTTCTGCTACTTGAGACGCCGCCTACGACAAACGTCGATGTCTTTGTTGTTAGCACCGACGTCGACGTAGCGCTGCAGGTTGCAACATCGTTGCGGCAAGCAGGAATCTCTGCTGACCTCGACTTTCCAGTCACGGGAACCAAGAGTCGCTCATTCACCAAGCAACTGCAGGAAGCTAACAAGCTTGGCTGCAGATGGGCGGTGATCATAGGCGAAAACGAATTGGCAAAAAACGAAGTTGCGCTGAAGGACATGCGAATCAAAGGTTTGCAAATTTCAGTGCCGATTGCAGATTTGCCAAAGAAACTCAGGGAACTTACATAAGTTCGCTCTTGTTTTGAAAAGGAGAAAAATCAATGACCGAAGATCGCAAAATTGAAACTGAGAATGGTTCAACCAGGCATAAGCCGGTGCCGGTTGCAGCAACTGTTACCGCCTTGCACCAAGCTGCCGAAGAGGGAGGTCCGTGTGTGCATTGCGGACTTTTCTGGGACGAGTGGACTGGGCAAGTGATGTCCTGCCCGCGGCACATCTACGGAGTAAACACACTACGCTGACGAGACAACAAAGTCAAAACAAGAGGTATTGATATGACAGACAAAACAGCTACTGAATGGTTGAATCGATGGGTTGAAAATGGTTACTTAAAACCTCAATCCGAGTATTGGGCTGAGCAAATGAGGTCTTCAACCGATGGTTGGTATGCCAAGGCATTGAAAAAAGATGGGAAAGAATCGGCTGAAGCGCAGTTGGAAGAGTGGATGCGCGGACACCGTTTTCGAGCGTTTGCTGCATCGGTAGAACCTATTGGGCAAGCTATGCTCGCGCTGTCGAAAATAAAGGATGTTGCCGACAATTCGATGGTGTTTCAGCCGACCAGCGAATCCTATTATCCAAGCTCTTTTTCATTCACTTGCGAGCAAGTGGTGGTAATTGATAATCCCAGTCCAGGCGGTTGTGGATGTGTTGAGCAACCGGATCATATTTGGGAATTTTATCCAGGCAGCGTGCTGGGAATTTCTCACTTTGGTTTGCAAGCCCGTGAATTTGGAGCGCAACTCGGACTAATTTTTGCCAGGGCATCACAGGCTCAGTCTCAATCGAATAAGGCCGAGTATAAAATAATCACAATAGACA
>JAKFVJ010000231.1 GCA_021732245.1 Candidatus Obscuribacterales bacterium
TATCGCTGGCTTTTAATTAGCGCTGCGCTAATTTAGCAGCCTTAGAACTCAGTCTAGCAATAAGATCTTGCGTCTTTTGTTGTTCCTTGGAAGTCAGAGGTGGCTTCAAGGAAAGATACAGCTTATATTGCTGGGCTGACTCGTTAAGTACGGCAGACGAAGGCCTCGGCATTTTCTCCAAAGCTTTGGCAGCACCTAAGTGAGCATCTACCAATCTTGGATTGGTGGCGATAGCTTCACGGAATTTCTGTGCTGCACCTTCGTATTGCTTTTTAACGAGCAATTCGTTGCCGACTTTTACATCGTTAACGGCTTGCGTTCTGAGCTTTGATACTTGAGCAAATCCACGACTTACTCTGTCAGCATTGGCACCCAATGTTTGCGCCTTTTTAAATGCAGCATCTGCATTGTCCAGGTCATCAATCATTGTTGCCAAATCAGCTACTGCCAGAACTTGCAACGGATCGCTTTGGCGGCTCAAAATGTCAGAGACGGTTGAAGACGCTTTGTCGTATTCACCTTGGGCCATTAGAGCTTCAGCGTAAGCTATGCGCTCGCCGTCATTTGTCGGCTGTGGCAATTGGCTTAAGTCAAGCTTGGTGCCGGCAAGCGACATCAATTTGGCTTGTGCCAAACGCAATTCCATATCATTTGGGTTGAGCTTCATAGCTTCGCCCAATGTCTTCAGCGCCGACTCATAGTCGTTTGAAGCAAGCAACGCACCAGCTGCGGCCTTTTGAGCTTTGATTGTTAGAGCTTGCGTCAAACCCTTCACTGCATGCGGGTTATTTGGACTCATGCTCAAAATTGTCTGGTAGCTCTTGATTGCATCATCAGCCTTTTCCAGCTTTACCAAATCGTCGGCAATGTTCATGCGCAAGTCGACATTGTATGGAAGCTGGGCAAGACCTGAACGCAAGTCAGCCAAAGCCAACTCCAAGTCACCACGAGTTTCATGAATCTGAGCCATATTCATATATGGCTCAGCATTTTCCGGCTTGGTCAAAATGGACAATTGATACTCTTTAAGAGCAGCAGCATCATTGCCTTGCTTTTGATAGGCTTGTCCCATAGCGAAATGCACCGGTGCGCTATTCGGGAATTGATAGAGAGAAATGTTCAACTCTTTCAAAGCCTCATCAATCATGCCTTGCTTCAGGTAAGCAACACCCAGTCCATAGTGAGCACTGGAATTGCCGGAATTCAAATCAACAGCACGGCGCAAATTGTCTGTTGCTTGCGGTATATTGCCTTGGTCAAGTTGAATCTTGCCCAATGCAGCATAAGCTGACGAATGGTTAGGATCAAAACTAATGGCATTACGCAGTTCAGAAGAAGCCTCATCAAGACGTCCTTCTTCCTTGAGCACAGCACCTAGTGTGTAGTGACATTCCGCATCAGCTGGAGCCAACGAGCAAGCACGCTTAGCTTCGCCTTCAGCGTATTGCAAAATTTGATCACGCTGTGAACGAATGGACCCCGATGATGATTGCAGACGATTCAAGGCCACTGTAGCCTTGCCTGCGTGTGCAATTGCATTGTTTGGATCGGCAGCTAATACACGATCCAACATGTCATCTGCGCCATCAAGCTTAAACTGCTTGGCAAGAGCCATGCCAAGACCGACAGTTGCCACCATATCCGTTGGATTGCTAACGAGCATCTGACGGAACATATCTTCAGCATCAGAATATTTGCCCTGTGAAAGCAATTTTTCAGCCGTGACAACATTCTGTCTGATTTGCCCAGTGAGAATATCCTTCTGCGCCGGTGTTGTAGATGTCTGAGTGGTGCCCGGTAACGGAACCTGCGCTTGCGCTGCCAGTGAGCTTACAAGCACGGTTGAACTTAATAGTCCTAAGAGTCTTCCCTGGAATCTTCTGTCCATGACGTACCTCGTTGAGTTGCAATCCCAAAATTTTAGCGCCCCAACTCCCCGAAATCCGCCTGACAAACGAATTCTTTTTCGATCATATGCAATTGTTAAGCTACGCAACCTACAACCAACTCACCCAGCCGCAATATTCTTCACAACATCGAATCGCAAATTAAAGAGGAGAGGCGAAACAAGCGCGGCGATGAGCCCTCCGACGAGACATTTAGTCTCGTCTCCTTGCAGTGCAGCAAATTCCTAAAGCCGGAGGGCAAGCGAAGATGAAGGCGATGTGTTATTTAAACACATCGCCTTCATCGGAGCATAAATGAAGCGCCGGCACTACATGGGAGTTCCTCGGCAGGAAAGTAGTACCGGCACCTCTTACGACACTTACGTGTCGCTTCTGTTGAGTCCAAGGTCAGTGTCTGGACTCAGCAATGTAGCTGTCCAAGGCGGATCCGACTCTGTCAAAAGCAGTAAATAGTTTTCTGCTTTCGTAGATGTCTAGATTTCCGTCAGCCCTGTATGTGGACTCTATGGCAGCAATACTGTTCATTCTTGCAAGCAGAGTATTTTGCTCGGCAATTGATATTTTGCCTGAGAGACATTCAGCTTTGATTCTTTCGCGGAGTTCGAATCCTCTTACTCCTATTTCATCCAAGAATCTAATCTTGCCTTCAACCCATACGAGTTTTGGACTGATGACTGTCGGCGCAGAGGCGACTAAGCGTCGTTCAATCACTCGCATTTGATTGGCTAGAGGCAATGCTTGTACGAATGTTACTGGATTTGATTTGGATGTTTCTTCCAGAAGAGCAACCTTTTCTAAATCACTGCGAAGCTTGACTGCCTCTGCTGCAGTAATTGAGCCGTTGGCCAATCCAGTGGCAATTGCTTTATCCAGTTCGAGGCGTAAACTGCTCAAGCTGGTCATAAAGTTTGTGCTTACTGGAGCTGCTTCAACAGATATCATGGTGCCTTCATCATTGATTACACCAATGGCTGTGCCACTGGATTTTTCAATGACCAAAGTACCTGAGGAAAGTGCAATTCCTGATGGTAATTTCAGGGCAGCATCCAATGTGCCTAGGATTTCTCCTGATACCGGATCAACTGCAATAAGCGTTGCGCCGGCCGGAGCAATTGCTGCGGCAATTGGTGCATTTGTTGTTGTCTTTGTAATTACTGTTCTTCTTTGAATTACAGTGTCACCAGGTACAACTTCTTTTGTAATCACTGTATCTGCAGGAGCTACAACTTCTCTTGTAACTACGGTTTCTGCAGGAACAATTGCGGCTTTGCTTATTATGGTGTCAGTCGGCAAGACAGAGTCTGTCGGTACTCTTGTAATTACTGCTTTTCTTGCTAAGGCAA
>JAKFVJ010000279.1 GCA_021732245.1 Candidatus Obscuribacterales bacterium
TTTCCGAGGCGTCGGTACTTGCTCGTTCTGGTTTAAAAGTAACCGACAACTATCTGTGGCTTGATGGAAAATATGTTGGAACGCAGTATATGCAACAAGTGCCCCACGAAACGTGGATGGGCTGGTTGGTTGAGCTGCTGACGCTGAGTGTTGAGTACACAGTAACGCTTTACGTGCATTGTTGTGATCAAGATTCTGTTCGCAAAAAATTGAAGAATCAATACACGTTAGGTATCGTCGCCAGTACGCAGTTATCGACGCCTGACCTTGAAGGTTTGGAATCGACGCGGACTGCTCAGTCTGCGATTCAGGAATTCTTACGCAGCTCGAACAAAGCATTCGATATTAGCTTCTACATCAAAACGCACGCTGATACCGTTGAACGTTTGAATGGACACATGGATGAAATTCGCCGCGTGTTCAAAAACAAAGGTGCGATTATGGACCGCGCGCAGATGCTGCAGCTTGATGCGTGGCAAGCCTGTCTGCCTGTCGGTGTCGACAAGCTGGCGATCTGCCATCGTGTAATGTCACCGATTGTGGGAAGCTTCTGGCCATTCTTTACTGCAAGTTGCGGAACTCCGGAAGGGGTGCCGTTCGGCTTCGCGATTGCCTCACGGGAACCAGTGCTGCTCAATCCGTTCTATCGAGGCGCGGGCAAAGACGCTAACAACATGTTCGTTGTAGGTACAACCGGTGCTGGTAAATCCTTCGCCGTATCCATGATGATCTTGCGCCTCTTGCCGCTAGGCGTGCGCTTCGTGCTCATAGACAAAACCGTAGACAAATTTGGTGCCTATCGTTTCATCACAGAACTTCTTGGTCCGGAGTTCTGCGCATACATCGACCTTGGTCCAAGCTCCGGATTTGTACTTAACCCGTTCGACATCGGCCCTGATGATGGTAAGCCCGGTGAGCCGTCCGCTGACAAAATCAGTACATTGCTTTCACTTCTCGACCTGATGCTTACGCCAGAAGGACGCGAGGAGTTGAACGTCGAAGAAAAGTCACTACTTGATGGTTTGATTCGCGTCGCCTACATGGATGCTTCTTTCCGTGGAACCGTTCCGACCATGTCCGACCTGGCGCGTGTTACCGCTCAAGCTGCAGCCGATGAAATCGACCCACTTCAGCGCGATCGACTACATGGATTTGCTCGCGGTCTTTCTTTGTTCACCAGAGCTGGTGCTTTCGGCGGTTTGGTCGACGGACTGACAAACATCGATGGGGAGAAGCACTTCATAGTATTCGACACGAGAGAATTGAACGACCCGCGTCTTGAACGTATGGCGTCATACATTCTTGCAGAGTTCATCAGACGAAAAGCTGCTGAGGCGAAAAAACGGAACTTGCGATTTGCCGCCATCATAGACGAAGCTGCTACGCTGATGCGATTCAAAGCCGGAGCTCGCCTGTTGGATGACCTTTCACGCCGAGCTCGTCACTACGGTATGATGCTGGTCACAATCACTCAGCAGTTGAAAGACTTTTTCCGCCAGGCAGACCTGGCAGACTCGGTCGTCAAAAACGCTCACATGAAAATACTGCTCAGGCAAGACCCTTCAGACTTGAAAGTTCTGAAGGAAACTTTGCGACTCACAGATGCGGAAACGCAGGCGATTGAAAACTTCGCGCACGATCAAGAAAAGAGGAAAGACAGCCAATGTCTTCTCATCGTTGGTGGCATTCACGGTACTATCCGTCTTGTGCCGAGCCCAATGGACTACTGGATTTGCACATCTGAACCGATCAACGACATTCCGAAACGCCGAGGAATGATTGAAGATGTGAAAGCGAAAAATCCTACGATCAACCATACGGATGCTTGCCGTCAAGCGGTGTATTATTTAGGTCTGAACCACGAATAAACAAAGCGTAAGCGGAATCGAGTATGGACAAAGTATTCAGTTGGCCCGTTCTGGTTGGAATCTGTGGAGTCTTTCTTGCCGTTTGGGTGGCGCTGCAATTCCTGTCAACCATGCGCCTTCAAGAGGAGGCCAAGGAAATTGGTGTTAGCGTCTATTCTTGGAATTGGCCTGGTGAAAACTGGCAGTCATCTGCGGAGATGACGCAGGCGGAAATCGTTCACCGCTCTGATAACGACGCGGTTGTAAAAGTCTCTGGTAAGCAGACACTGAAAACTAGTGGTGGCGAAAAAAACAGTGGCAACCCACTTGACATATCTAAACAGCGATCGGAGACTGTAGATTGTTCGGTTACACTCACATTATATAGACAAGGAACGGGGCAGGCTGGCTATCAGTGGGTTCTCGGGCGAGTTGAGCTTTAAAGCGAGGTGACTTCAGATGTACTGGAGAGTCAGAAAAATAAGCCCTGATCAGGTTATGAAAACGTATGGCGTTCATGCCATATGCATAGTCAGTGTTCTTTTCAATCTTGTTTTGTTCAGCAAAGCAAATCCGGCCAAAGGCTTGAATACCGAGCAGAAGACAAACTTCGATACTTTCGCGCGAAATGTGACGCGACATATTCTTGATGGATGTTTTGTGACTTATGAAGCATCCATGATTCAGCTTTGCTTCAACGGTTCGAAATCAGAACTCGGACCGCAGGCGCAGCAAACGCTCGTTCAGATGGATGAGGTAATTCCTCGAACAATGGACAACATGCGAGCAGTCTCTCGGCAATTGAAGGAAGCGAAAAGTGTAAGTCAGATTTCGATCGATGATGTGAAAATGGAAGATCCAACCAGTCAGGGTCTAGTACCCATAGAGGTCGGTGGACGTGTTGTAAAACACTCCGCGGAAGGATTAATGGGACCAAACGGATTTCGCTTCAAATACTTTGTTGGTATTGCTAAGAAAGGCGATGTAGAAACACCGGTCGTGGTCAACTTCCAAGACATCAGCGGACAAGCACCGCAGCAGTGATTACTTTGAAAAAGAGAATAGCGAATGCTTTGGTTCGATCCCGGGAGCGCCGGCATCTTGCCGGCTTCGATCTTTTAAAGCGAGTTCTCTATCTTTAACTTTGTTGCAGTTAAACGCGGACGGGACGTCCGCTTCCCATACTTATGGGCGGACGAGACGTCCGCGCTCCATACTTAGGACATTTGCTCCTTACGCTTTCTCAGAACCGATTGTGATTCCAGGGGATCGTTATTTGATAAAAGCCCCTCTCTCTCAGGTATAAACTTGGCTGCTTCTGTATGATCGCCCTGTCTAATGCGGGGGCGAGATGCGAAGAGCTTGGATTGGGGCGTTAGCTGTTGCGT
>JAKFVJ010000414.1 GCA_021732245.1 Candidatus Obscuribacterales bacterium
GTGAATTACTTTTGTCTTGCCTTTGCCAATCTGCAACTCTTGGTCGTCTTCTAAATAGATATCGACTGGTAATGGCTCTGTGATGTTGAAACCAAACATATTGCCTTGTTTGGCTAAGTTGTCGTAAAGCCACTGGTCGCCATTGTGCAGACAGATTTTTCCACCGGTCGCTTCTTTTACTGCGCGCGAACCAAGCACGTGATCAAAATGTGCATGAGTATGCAAAATGTATTTGACGGTTAGTCCATGCTCTTTTACAAGCGCCAAGATCTTTTCGGGATCGCCACCTGGATCAACAATTGCTGCTTCTTTTGTCTCCGGACAAGCAATAATCGAGCAGTTGCATTGCAACGGACCAACTGGAAAAGATTCAAGCAGCATTATTCAAACATCGCGCTGATAGAAGCGTCGTCGTGGATACGGGCAATTGCTTCACCGAGAAGTTGAGCCACGCTCAATTGAATTATTTTTTTTGATGTCTTTTCCGAATCATGCGGAATTGAATTCGTTGTGATCAGTTTTTCAATCGGTGAATCATCAATGCGTTTATTGGCTTGTCCGGAAAGAACTGCGTGTGTGCAGCAAGCAAATACCGACTTTGCGCCTTCTTTTTTAAGCAGCTCGGCACCTTTTACAAGTGTGCCTGCAGTATCAACCATGTCATCCACCATGATTGCTACTTTGCCCTCTACTTCACCAACCACTGTTAGTGATTCGGCTTGGTTTTGTAAAAGTGGGTTGCGGCGTTTATCGATAATGGCAATAGGTGCATCTTTGAGCTTCTTAGCAAAAGCGCGAGCACGAGCCACACCACCTACATCTGGGCTGACGATGACCAAGTCTTTGTGTGGAAGATCGCGAATGTAATCCAGAAGGACAGGGCTGCCATATAAGTGGTCAACCAGAATGTTGAAAAAGCCCATTATCTGCGGAGCATGTAGATCTAAGGCAACTACGCGCTGAGCGCCAGCTGTCGTGAGTAAGTCAGCAACCAATTTAGCCGTGATGGCTTCGCGTCCGGCTGCTTTTCTATCTTGACGAGCATAGCCGAAATAAGGCAGCACAACGGTAATGCGTCCGGCACTTGCTCGTTTTAAGGCATCCAGAAGAATGAGCAGTTCCATCAAATTTTCGTTGACTGGGGTGCAGGTTGACTGAATGATGAAGCAGTCAATGCCACGAACACTTTCCTGGACTTGGACGTAAATTTCTCCATCTGAAAAAGGCGAAATCTTGACCTGTCCCAAATCCTTTCCTAGATAATCAGCAACTTCTCGTGCTAATTCCGGATTGGCGGTGCCGGCAAAGATCTTAAGATTGGCTTTGCTGATTGGCCTGGGCTCGGATTGTCTAATCAATTCGTATTCCCTATCAAGCTCTTTTTTTGCCTGTTGGGCTGCTTGTGTGACCAATGCACTGTCCTCCATGTTCTGACGGATGTCACGGTCCCCAGGCTCATTGTAGCCCGGCAATTACCTTAGAACAATAATTGTAGGGAACTTAAGCGCATCCGTGAAGGTGGGAAACCACACTTTGAATGAAGCTTCACTGATTATTTGTTAATAGCAGCCGATAAAAGCGGCAATTCGCCGGATTGAGCCAACTCAAGCGCTCCCTTTAGGGCACATTTCACATGCAGGTAGCTCAAACCGCCCTGCAGATAAGCAGCAAATGGTGGTCTCAAAGGACCATCTGCTGAGAATTCAATGGTCGAACCGGACACAAATGTGCCGCCGGCCATAACCACCTCGTGCTCATAACCCGGCAAGAGCGCAGGCTCCGGCACAACATGGGCGTCTACTGGCGAAAATCTTTGCAGTGCCCGGCAGAAATTGATAAGCCCATCTTGATAGCCGAATTTGATTGCTTGAATTATGTCGAATCTGCTGTCAAACGGACCTGGTTGAACAGGCAGACCAAGCTTTTCGAAGAGGTAAGCAGCCAACAGGGCGCCTTTTACAGCTTGGCTCACCACAGAAGGAGCCAAGAATAGCCCTTGCAGGATATGTCTGTTTTGGTTGAATGAAAGTCCAAGATGTCCGCCGATTCCAGGCGCTGTCAGGCGATTTAGGGCATTGTCTACAAGTTTTTGCTTTCCGGCGATGTAGCCTCCGGTGATAGCCAGTCCGCCGCCTGGGTTCTTTATGAGAGAGCCGGCTATGAGATCTGCGCCAAGTGCTGTTGGTTCGGCTGCCTCGACGAATTCGCCATAGCAGTTATCGACAAAGACGATGCATTCGGGACGGATTTTGTGAACACGGTCGACTAATTTGCCTATCTCCCTATTGCTCAATGTGATGCGTTCAAAAGAATATCCACAAGACTTTTGAATGTGCACCATTTTTGTCGGTGCTTCTAAAAGAATTTCCAATTCATTTTCTAGACTGCTGTCTGCATGAATGAAAGGCAATACATTGCCTTCTTCGTAGGCGACTCCTAGCGATTGAAGGGAGCCTTCGGAGGTGCCCGTTATGCCTATTACTTCTTCAAGTGTGTCATACGGCGCACCGCTCAGTGTAAGTAATCTGTCTCCTGGTTTGAGATTACCGAGGAGTGCGCAAGCAATTGCATGAGTGCCTGACACCAATTGCATTCTTATCGCAGCAGCCTCTGTCTCAAACACATCTGCATAGATTGCATCGATGGCTTCGCGACCGGCATCGTTTAGTCCGTAGCCTGTTTTTTCCGCGAAGAACTCTTCCGATACGCGATGCTGGCGAAATGCCGTGAGGATTCGCTCCTGGTTGATCATGGCAATTGCATCGACTTCTTGAAACTTGGCGGCAAGCGCCAGTTCTGCCTCGGCAATAAGTGCGGCTACATCTAAAGTGGTTTGCATGGCTCTCGATTTAGGTTGGAAAGTGCATTATCGCATTAATTCAGTGTTGTAAATAGGAAGTTTTTTTGAACTTTTTTCACCCCTTGACCGTCTTACATATACAGGCACGAATTTTGTTTCTAAGGGGTGCATCATGGCGCTGAAAATAAACCGGCTTTTTCAAAAGTGGCTAAATTACTTAGATGGAATTTTCTTTCATGAGAGGTGTCGAGTCTGCACAAAACTCTTGCCGCCTAGTGTTTTAGCTGCTGAGCATTATGCAGTAGACACCGAAGAAATTCCCAAAGCAATTTGCTTTGAATGTTGGCGTCAGGCACTAGCATCAAATCCAACAATTGAATTGTGTCCGCTCAAAAATGCGCCATCACTGAAGATTGCCAGTGGTCGGTTATAT
>JAKFVJ010000258.1 GCA_021732245.1 Candidatus Obscuribacterales bacterium
CTTCCCCCGCGCCCCCAAAACCGCCGACTTCTAGTAACCGATAACGGTCTGTCTTTGCATAGGTGCTCTGTCTTTGTGTAGGGGCGCATTGCATGCGCCCGTCATTTTTATCATTTCTCCATGCGCCATGCCCTGCACAGCGCGTGGAGAAATCCCGCGCCGGGTAGATAGTTCATGTCGACCACGGCGAACTTGTAACTATGGCACCCGGCAGACAACCTAAAGACAACCCCTTCGTGCTTTCATTCCTGAAAGCAATTTGGCCTGTCTCCATCCAACTTAAATTCGGTCCTGTAACCATAAAAGTCATCGACGACGGAATCGGCAGACTCAAAGCCTTAGACACCAAGCGCGTCATACTTTGCCCCAATCATCCATCGCTTCTCGATGCCGATGTCGTTTTCGGCTTATCCAAAATACTCAACGAAGAATTCAACTACCTCGCCGCTCACGTCCTATTCTATGGACACAAAGGCATGAACGCCTTCTTCCTTCAACATATGGGCTGCTATCCAGTCAAACGAGGCGTCCCTGACTTCCATGCTTTCCGCACAACAATAAATGTCCTACTACGCGGCAAAAGAAAACTCGTAATCTTTCCTGAAGGAGAAGTCTCCCACGACAGCGATTCGCTAATGACTCTTGAACCAGGCGCTGCACAAATTGCGCTTTCCGCACTCGATGACCTCCAAGAAATAAAACCAGGCTCGACAATCTACGTGGTACCTCTAGCTATCAAATATTTCTATCGCCGCGACATTACTATTGCTCTTTCAAGAAGTCTGCAAAAGCTGGAAGAAGAATTTGGGTTCTACGGCATTCAAGAAGACTTTCCTATACGCATCCGCAATGCCGCCGAAGCGTTATTAGGCCGCCTAGAGATCCGCTACGATTGCATTCCAAAAAGAAAAATGTCCCTAGCCGAACGGATTCAGAATCTACGCATTGCCATCTTGCAAGGACTTGCCCAAAAGCTAGGCATATCCCTGCCTCCTGCGATACCGCATCTCGACTGGGTGCATTTTTTACAAAAAGCTCTCACAGATTACGCGAGCGGCAAACTACAACTACCGGATTCAACTCCAATAACCAAACACGAATTCATCACAAGCGCCAACAAAGACATCGCACACGTCTTGAATTTCGTCAGCCTTGATCGCAACCTACCCGATGCACATTCATCACAAGAAGATCTCGCCGAAGCAGTAGAAATCCTGGAAAGAGAAGTCTTCGGACACGCCTACAACAAAGGCCCTCGCTTGGTACTTCTAAAAGTCGGTGATCCAATTAATTTGATGAACTATTTGGATGAATATAAACAGAACAAGAAATCAGCAATTCAAAAAGTCCGCGACCAAATGTCCGCGCAACTAGCAAACATGATCCAAGACATCGAGCAACGCCACACCCGAAATTTCAAGTAGCGCTCGCGATTATGGGTGCTGTGATTATGGGTGCTGGTCTTCGTAGGGGCGCATTGCATGCGCCCTTTCTACTTCTTCAACCAACTCTGCACGGAATCCGTGAATGCTTGTTGCAACTTTCGCGTTACTGGGCCCGGCTTCCCATCGCCAATTACTAAGTCATCAACTTTGATGATCGGCACTATCTCTTCCGGTGTTCCCGTCAAAAACATTTCATCTACGTCTTTCAACTCGTCTTTTTTGACGCGTGTCTCATTCAATCCGATGTTTGCCGCGGCGGACAACTCTAAAATTTGCTGCTTTGTAATTCCCGGCAATACCTTAGAGCTGGACGGCGATACAAGAATTTTGCCGTCTTTCACGGCAAAGATACTTGTATGACTTCCTTCGGTCACATAGCCATCAGAACCAATCTGCACAACCTCAATACAACCGTTTTCGTGTGCAACCTGCGCGGCCATGCAATTAGCCATGAGACTTGTAACTTTCAGATCATTGCGCTGCCAGCGGTAATCGTGATAGCTGATTACCCTAACTCCGGTCTCACGCATTTGTTTACAGGGATCACCAAAATGTTCAACGTAGATCAACTGATTCGGCTCAATTTTCTCTGGGTAGTGATGTGTGCGCTTAGCCACACCTCTGGTCACCTGGATATAAACAAGCGCTTCGGCGATTCCGCTGTTCTCAACGGTTTGCTCAATGCGAGTTTTCAAAACATCGATATTGACTCCACCAATACGCAAAGCCTTTAATCCAGTTTTCAACCTGCCCACATGTCGGTCATACATCCAGAGCTTGCCACCGTAAAGACGAATCACTTCATAGACAGCATCTCCAAACAAGAATGCACGATCTAGAACAGAGACTTTCACCTCTTCTAAAGGCATTTCCTGTCCATTCCAGTTGGCTAACGTCGTTGCCATTACTTAGTCTCCTTAGATTTAATAAAGCCTGTCAATCCGAATATAATCAAGCCAATTGCTACAGCAACAAACAGCAATTCAAATGTGTAGCGAAATAAATTGATTAATAATAGTCGTTTCGGTTCTCCATTGAATTTATCCAATGGGTCAGTGCCATCTAGAAATTCCTGAGCATCACTTATGCCGTCTCCGTCAAGATCGCTTTTATCTCCAAGCGATTTTGCCAGCAATTCAGGCGCACCAATAGCATCATTAACCGTTTCCATTCCCAGTGTTTTTATTATGTGGTTGCCGAATTTATTCATGATTGGACTGTCAACTACCACACCCGGCTTAGCTGCATCACGCGCGGCGTCCACTTTCGCCAGTTCATCAGCTGTCAGACTCAACAATTGACCATAACCGGTACCTGACGGTCCTTGCGGATTGACATGACACATCGCGCAATTTACAGTTCTGCCGGAATGTTTTTCGGAAAATCTTTGAAAAGCCGGATAGGCAAATGCAGGCGCAATGCTGTTAATCGACAGCAGCATAAGAACAAAGGCAGTATTGACGTGGCGCTTCAACTTTGTCCACCTCTAAAATAGCTATAAATATTCTGTCCAAAAACCGAGATTGCAATCAAATAGCCGGCCGCCATTAGAGCCAAGGCCGTCAGCAGTTTGCGACTACTCTTGGCAAAAATCCACGGCGTGAATAACAGAATTAGACAGATGATGGACAAAACAAGCATGACTAACCAGAAAGGCAAAAGCTCAAGCGGATAATAAATGAAGTAAAAATACCATTCCGGTTTAATGCCAGCAGGCGTAGAACCAAGTGGATTATACGGCTCCAGCAGCGGAAACGGTAAAAATGACTCAAACGGTAGACATTG
>JAKFVJ010000162.1 GCA_021732245.1 Candidatus Obscuribacterales bacterium
TCGACAACCAAGATATCTCGAAAGTGGACGTCTATGTCGTCAGCACGAAAGCCGAAGTAGCTTTAGAAATTGCCACCGCTTTGCGCCAGGAGGGCATTTCTGCGGATCTTGATTACCCGGCAATTGGCTTTGAGAGCCGCTCTTTCACCAAACAATTGCAGCAAGCCAACAAGCAAGGTTGCCCGCTTGTAGTGATTGCCGGTGAGGACGAGCTAGCGGCCAATGAACTAACATTGAAAGACATGCGCAATGGCAGCCAAATTCGCTTGCCACTAAGCGGATTAGCAAGCAGAATTAGAGAGCAACTTATCTGAGGTTCAAATGCCCTGGACTAATCTCAATCAGCCCACCACCCTGGAAAAAATAGTTGGTGGACTATGTTATCTGACATTCGGACTGGCAGGATTGCTTTACATAATATTGGGCGGCAGGCGAGATCAATCGGAGTTTTTCCGTTTTCATTTCCTGCAATCAATAATGCTCGGCATTATCGGGCTTATCCTTGGTTGGACCAGCAGTATTTTCGTAACACTCATTAGCACCATAATGATGACGCTCGCTAATTTCATACCGGCAATTTCCCAGCAATTAGTGGCTCAAGTTAGCGGTGGTGTGGCTCTTGGATTGGGCTACCTGATGCAAGCTGGTGTTCTTCTTTTGATATATGGGATGATCTTCTCATTTCTGGGTAAGTATGCAGAAATCCCTCTCATTTCGAACATCGTGCGCCAGCAAATGCGCTGATGTTGAAGCCAAGCAGCAAACGTGCCGTCAAAACACATAATTTCCATTGCTAATCAAAAGGGTGGAGTTGCAAAAACGACTACCACCGCATACCTGGGTGCAGCACTTTCTCGTCTGCACAGAAAGGTTTTGCTGATCGATTCTGATCCACAGGCGAATCTAACTTATTCTCTTGAGCTAAATGATGAGCAAAAGGAACATGCTCAGGACAACAGTCTTGCCACCATTTACGAATCCGGTGGCAGTTTGACTGACTGCATACTAGCCATTCGAGATAACTTGCATTTGGTACCGGCATCACCTGATTTAGTGATGACGGAAGTGGCTCTCGATACATCACCTGAAACTCTTTCAGGCAGGCCCGAATGTATTTTGTCTGATGCGTTAAAACCAGTTGTCGCTAATTACGACTATATTCTTATTGATTGCCCACCCAGCCAGGGCATGCTCACACTTAATGCACTATGCGCCTCTAACTGGATAGTGATTCCAACAATGGCATCGGTAATTAGTTTGACTGGTCTTGAGCGCATGCTCGAGCAGGTGCACGAAATCGTGCATGGTGAGCCATCACTCAATGAAGATCTAAAAATACTCGGTGTGCTTATTACTCGCTTCAGGAAAGACCGTACTGTAGAAGTTGAATTAGAACAACGCCTGCGCACACTGGAAGAAGACTTCGCCGTTTTTCGTACAGTAATTCCGGACAGAAGCCAATTTGAGTTGATGGGCGAATTGCAAGCTCATACAGGGCGCCACCTGGTCGACCTCTCAATGGTCAGCTACTCACTTCTGCCGTATTTGACACTGGCAATGGAACTCGAGAAGATGCTCAGCCAGAAACAGCCGGCTAAGAAGGGCGTCTAGTCCGGACTTGAAAAGCCAGCTAGAATAGAAATACTTACCATATCAGGACCGAGCGGTGGAATTGACACGAAACGAAGCAGGGCGGCATTGCCGTGTCATTAAATCTAACCGGGGCAAGCTAAAAAGAGCCGCTCTGGCTATAGTTGCTTTAGCATCCTTAGTCACTGCTAATCCAGCTTCGGCCGACAATTGGGCTGAGGCATACAACAAAGGCGTCACCCACTATCGCAATCAAGACTGGCCGGAAGCACTCGACGCATTTACCGAAGCGCGGGATTTAAATCCTAAAGATCCTCAAACACATAAGGCTCTCGCAATAGTTAACACCAAATTGCACCGTTTCAATGAAGCGGAGACTGAATTGCAATCCCTAATTCAGTTGCAGGACACATTCGACAATCAAATGCTGCTGGCAGAACTATATCTCGGCATGGGCAAATATCCAAATGCGCTATCTATTTATCAAAGTGTGTTGTCTAAAGACGACACAAATGCACAGGCATTGCTTGGCAGTGGTATCGCCAACGAAAGTATCGGCGATCTGGATGCAGCTGCAGATTACTATGAAAAAGTGATCGAATACTATCCCCGCAGCAAGCAAGCAGAAAATGCCACAGCGCGCTTACCAAGAGTGTCCAAAGCACAAAAGGTCGAGCAGTCAAACAGATTCTTTCCATTCGAATCATCATTTGGTGAAGCTGGTTTAGGCTGGTGGAACCTGCGCCGCATGCCATTGCATGTTTACATAGATAGCGGTGAAGGAGTAAGAGGCTATAGAAGCGAAATGCGTGATGTTATTTCCAAAGCGCTAAGCGCCTGGACATCAGCTTCCAACGACAACATCACATTCATCATCGACGGCACTGATCCCATTGCAGAATCGGCATGGAAAGAAATGGATGATGCGAAGCCGATGATTTTGCGTATGCAGGAAAATTTTGCAAATGTTCCACACGATCCGGTGCCGGCACAAATTCACATTCACTGGACAACAGATATGGCTAGGGCTCTTGGCCTAGCCTGGACAAGTAAAATTCGAGATGGCAATCCTGTATTGTCCAAAGCCCACGTATGGATCACAACCGACAGGCTAGCTGACAGTACTCCAATTCCCTCGCGCTCCTCTCCGGCATATGACACCATGTTTGATGAGCAAATTAGAATGCTCGAAGCAGTTGTAACGCACGAAATCGGCCACGTACTAGGCTTGCCACACCTAAGCAATCCAAATGACATGATGGCTGCCGGTATTTATGGATACAACGCCAAGGATTTGCAAGAACAAAAACAATTAACATCCAGAGACATTCAGGCTCTCGCCGAACACTATAACAATTTCGAAGGCAATGGCTACCAATTAGTAAATCGGCAAGCCATGATGGACGAATCGATAAAATCCGATAACGAATCATCCAAGGAAGAAAAGGATGAAAAAGATAGCGGTCCTGGTATGGGAAACACTAATCCTTGGGGCGGTTTAAAGGGATCGGATACACCCGATGAAAAAGACAAAGAACCTTTGTCTCCAGACGAGAAAAAGGCCGAGGAAGAGAAAAAAATAGAAGAAGAGAAGAAGGC
>JAKFVJ010000516.1 GCA_021732245.1 Candidatus Obscuribacterales bacterium
CGACAACGAGTATGTCCAGCAGACTCAGCGCGGACGAATGGACTCAGGTGTTCGAGATCGAGGCTCATTAGATAGCGGTGTTAGCGACCAGGGACCACTTAACGTGTCTATGACACGGCTCCGCTTGGTGGAGGCGTCTTTAATCGTGGACCAAGCAACTTTGGCGCCACTGTCGACATCGGCGGCACGCCGATGAACACGACAAGTCAGTTGCAGCTCTTGTCCACTCGTAACGTGGCAATTCTTGTTGACAGATCGACTTCCATGCATGAGAAAGATTGTCCGGGGCATATCAGTCGTTGGCGCTGGATTCAGGAGCAGGCAGAATTATTCTCCGAGCAAACGGCCGGCGTTTTGAATGAACGATTCACCTTGGGACTCTTTTCTCACAGCTATGATATATACCCGAATGTAAGTCTTGGACAGATGCGACAGCTCTTCAACCGAACGCACTTAAAGATAGGCACTCACCCGGAAGGCGCGCTACGAGAAATTTTCGATGCTTACTTCAGAGGAGCGATGGGATCAAAGCCTCTGGCAATCGCTATTGTCAGTGACGGTGAGCCGAATGATCCTGAGAAGGTAGCAGACGTCATCCGACAAGCAACTTGGCAGATGAAGAGTCCTGATCAGGTAGCGATTACATTTTTACAGGTTGGTCACGGCGATGAAGGAGCTGAGAATCTCCGCGAGTTTGATCAGCAGTTGCGTCGGCACGGAGCCAAGTACGACATAGTCGACACAAAGAATTTCTATGAGTTGCAGCGACTAGGTTTATTAGGTGCGCTTGTTTCTTCTATTAAGGCGCATATGCCGGCTGTAGCTAATACTGCAGCGCCAAAGGCCAAACCAAAACCAAAGCTGCCATCTCTCATACCAGCAATGCGACACAGGTAGATGCAATTCTAATTGAATATATATATTCAAATTGCTGCGGGAACATTGCCTGAGCCTGCTCGTCCAAGCTGTTGTTTCGAATGTAACGATTTTGGGTAAAGGGTTGATCGTGTTCGAAAATTCTGTACAATAACGCGCTTGTATTCATTGAGCGCAAAGGAGGATCTTCACCAACACAAAAACGCCCAACTTTCAGGAAGGCAATTGTCCAAAACTGATCAAAAAGGTAAGCGTTTCGTGTACCCCGCAAGATTGAGTGTTCATCAGTGTTTCGGCACTGCGAAGGCTTGAATCTTGATCCTTGGTAATTACAACTTTCGACTGGCTTGGCGACAAGCGAGAGGGGGAAAGAAACATGTTTGGACCACACTTGATATTGGAAGCTTACGGATGCCCAACAGAACTTTTGGCAGACGTTAGCCGCATAAGTCAAATACTTGACGATTACCCTGAGCAATTACAGATGACGAAGATAATGCCTCCGTACGTCTTTAAATATCAGGGAACAGTTCCGGAAGATTGGGGTGTAAGTGGCGTGGTGATGATCGCCGAGTCGCACATCTCTATTCATACCTTCGCCGAGAAGGGCTTTGTAGTTCTCGATATCTTTTCCTGCAAGGAATTTGATGTCGAAGCTGCCATCGAGAAGTTTGCCAGCGTATTCAAGCCGCAAAGCTATGAAAAGCGTCTCTTGCAACGCGGGTACCACTTCCCGAAGGACATGAACAAAGTCACTAAGATTATCGATAAAGACCGCGTACGCTTCGCCGCTGCGCAGTAACTTCTCGGAGGGAAAATGAACTATTTTGGTTTAGAGGCGGAATACGCCTCGCAAGATAACGCCGCCGTGGCTATCGTGCCGGTGCCGTATGAGCTGACAACAAGCTACGGCAAAGGTACGGAGCTGGGACCGCAAGCAATTCTAACTGCCAGCCAGCAAGTGGAGTTGTTTGACGATGAACTCTGGAATGAACCGTACAAGGTGGGCATTGAGACTTTGGCGCCTGTAAAGCCGGCAGCTGTCAATGCTTCGACGGAAAAACCATTTGAGGAGCTGCGCACCGTAGTTGCAGAAGTTCTTCAAAAGGGTCAGTTTCCAATAGTTCTCGGCGGCGAGCATGCCCTCAGTCTGGGACCTGTGAAAGCCTGCATTGAGCGTTATCCGAATCTGTCCATACTGCAGATTGACGCTCATGCAGACTGTCGCAAGTCCTATAAGGGCAACCCCTACAGCCACGCCTCTGTGACATACCAGATGCATAAGATTCTGCCGTCTGGAGCAATCACGCAGGTGGGCATTCGCAACGTGAGCGCAGAAGAAGTCCAATGGTTTAAGGAAGAAAAGCCTCAAATCGAAATCTTCTTCGCGCACAAGCAAAGTGAATGGGATTTTGCCAAGATAGTGGACACGCTGACAGATGATGTCTATCTGACGATAGATGTCGACGGACTTGATTCTGGAATCATGCCATCAACCGGCACGCCGGAACCAGGTGGTATGAGCTGGCAACAGCTCACAGAACTCATAAGAGTTTTGTGTGCAAAGAAAAACGTGGTGGCCGCCGATATTGTAGAACTTTCGCCAATTGAAGGACTTCATGCTCCTGATTTTCTGGTGGCGAAATTACTCTACAAACTTGTCGGATACAGATTTGCCGACAAGTTGAAACTGATGGAGTCGGACTTCGTAGGGGCGCATTGCATGCGCCCGAATAGGTGATAAAGACACTGGCATAGCCAGAGATAAGGAGGTGCAGGAAAATGACAACAACAGCAAAGGTGGCTGAGAAAACGGCTATGCCGAAAGTAAATAGCAACTGGTCGGCAGTAAAAGGATTTATCAAAGACCATTTCCGGCACTTCAATGCCGCAGCAGTTATTGAGGCGGCCGATGGCTATGTAGCTCACTTGGACAATGGCGGCAAAATGTTCATGACTCTAGCTGGAGCAATGAGCACGGCTGAGTTGGGTTTGTCACTGGCTGAGATGATTCGCCAAGGTAAAGTACACGGAATTTGTTGTACGGGAGCCAATTTGGAAGAAGACATCTTCAACTTGGTTGCTCACGACTACTATGCGCGCGTGCCCAATTATCGCGATCTCTCGCCTGAGGAAGAAACAGCCTTGCGCGACAAAGGAATGAATCGTGTAACGGACACCTGCATTCCGGAAGACAAAGCGATTAGAGCCATTGAAAAACAAATTCTTTCGCTCTGGCAAAAAGCCGATAAAGAAGGAAAGAGTTATTTCCCGTACGAGTACATGTATCAGTTGATTGAAACC
>JAKFVJ010000225.1 GCA_021732245.1 Candidatus Obscuribacterales bacterium
CCTCGTAGTCGCCGGGCTCTTCTTCAATGAATTATTACTTCGAATCTATGCAAACGTTGCCGACGCTCGCACCCCCTTAACGCAGATGCTAATGGCATTGATGGCATTACACAGCTTCGACCTTCCGAGGCGGCGAGATTTAAGCCTTTCGGCGCTTGTTGGCTTCATATTAATTACGTCGGCTTCCACACTTAGCCGCGATTTCAGTTTCTTGGTTTATTTCTCTGTTTTCTTCCTTCTTGCCGCTGTCATGTTCCAGCTTGATTGCGCCTCAAGAAGTGCATCTCGCGCCTTCATAAACATGCGACAAAACAAGGATGCGGAAGCCAATCCTCCAGTCGAGCCAGTCATGCAGAACACCCGCAGAGCCAAACTTTTTGAGCACCAGAAACCGATATCACTGAAAGACGCCAATACCACCAGCATGGTGGGCAGAGGCAAAGGCTCATGGACCAGGCGAGCCGGTGCACTTACTGCTATGAGCCTGGTCATGCTCGTGACCACATTGAGCACTTTTGCGATTCTGCCACGTTTTCAAATTTCCTTTTTGAAGCAAATCAGAATTGGCTCTGGCAGCAATTTGCCTTTCATGGGGCAAATTGCTGCACCGGTAATGAACCTGTCGCAGCTATTCAGTCCCGACGGATCAATTAAGAGCCAGCCAAATTCATACTACGGCTTTGCCGAAAGCCTCGACACAAACTATCGTGGCAAGCTAGGCGACAAGATCGTATTGCGCGTTCAGGGCGGCTTCGGAAATTATCTACGCGGCATGGCTTATGACACTTTCGATGGCAACACATGGACGATGAGCCTTCCGAAGAAGACGGTGGACTGTTTTGCTTCAATTAATCATTCATTTGAGATTCCACTTAAGAACTCGGTCTTCCCAAATGTTCGATATAGAGAACTCTTGCAAGTAATTTACGTCGAAGAAGATAGCAGCAATCTAGTGGTCTGCTCTAGCTTCCCGTACCAAATTTACTTTCCATCGCAAAAGTTGCAGGTTGATACCTACGGCGCGATTCGCAGCCCTATTGGAATTCAAAAGGACATGGTATACACGGTGTTCTCCAACGTACCAAGCTACGATTTTTCTAAACTGAGACAGCAAGAGCCATCTTCAGGAACTCGACACGAACGATGGCAGAAGCGCCTTAAAGCATATTTGGCCGTTCCCAAAATTGATCCAGCAGTAGAGCAACTGGCTCGCACCACAGCTGGTGACGGCGGAAATTATGCCAAGGCAGAACGAATCTGCAATTATTTGCTTCGCCAATATAAATACGACCTCGACGTTGGTGTTGCCAACAAGAATCGAGATACAGTTTCTGATTTCTTATTTGATAAGAAACGAGGCTACTGCGAACACTTCGCTTCGGCGCTGGCGATTATGTGTCGAACGCAGGGAATCCCAGCGCGGCTGGTGACTGGTTATGCGCCGGGTCAATACAATCCCTTCACCGGTTTGTGGGATGTAAGATTGTGCGATGCACATTCATGGACAGAGGTCTTCATTGAAGGCGCGGGGTGGATCCCACTCGATGCCACTCCCAACGGAATGGGGGTCGGCTACCAAGGACAAGAACAGTCCTCAGTTTTCTCTTTCTTGGAAAGCCAAATCGTGGACAGTTGGAAAAACTTCAGACAAAGCCGCAATGGCAAGAACTTCGCACGTGCAGCCGATTCCGCGATGAACAACCTGGCGATACTGGCAGCTGCATATTCCAGCAATCTCACCACACTACTGACGAGCAGCATAGTTTTGGCAATCCTTTTGAGCATCGTTCTCTTGAACTTACGCTCACTAAAATCGCTATTTAGCAACTCTTTCAAAAAATGGCGGGCTCAGCCATTAAGCGAAGAGTTAAAACTCCACGCAGCCGCCACGGATGAATACTTGAAAGTGCTGTCTTTGATTGAAGCTTTTGGAGTCTCCAGGCGCCCGGGAGACACAGCGTCAGATATTATGCAAAGGCTCTACCTTTGCCCGAGGTCGGCAGAGCTTGAACAGATTGACTTTTTTGAAGCTTGCCGCAATTTTTTCCGCAGCTACGCTCGTGTCCGTTTCGGTGCTACTGGCGAGCTTTCCGAGCTGAAACGAGAATCAGCCCGGCTGCATGACTTAGCCGAAAAGCTGACTAGCCAAAGAAGTTCTGCTTCAATTTCCTCTTAGTACTGTTCGATTTGCCGATTTTTTGGGACAATTCGAGGTATATAACCCGTAAGACCTTCGTTTTTGGTCTTTCTACTTACTAATTCACTTCACAAAGGCGAGAGAGTTATGGTTCAACAAGTCAGAGGTGTGCAACCACAGCAGGAGTTTGTCCCGCCATACCCAAACAGCATTGAGGAAACAGGGCTTAAAGAAGGCTTCCTGGAAGAACTCATCCTCAAAGATATCTACCTCGTCAACTTTGCATTAGGCAGAGAAATTGCCAATCGCACGATGCTTCCCTTCAAAATCGTGGAATCTATTCTGGAATCTCTCAAACGTCAGATGCTAGTTGAAGTTCGTTCGTCAGGCGGTATCGCCGACTACGAATACATGCCCACCGACAAAGGGAGAGACCGCGCCCGCGCTTACTTCGACCACAATAGTTACGTCGGAGCTGCACCGGTGCCCTGGTCCACCTATGTCGAGTCTCTAAAACATCAAACAATCCGCAAAGAGTCAGTCACTCCGCGCGACCTGGAAATTGCATTTTCAGACATCATGGTGAACCGCCGTACACTAAACACGGTCGGTCCAGCCATCAACTCCGGAAGAGGTATGTTCCTCTTCGGTGACGCCGGAAACGGAAAGACTTCCATCGCAGAGCGTATCGTGCGCAGCTTCAAAGGACACATCTTCCTGCCGTATGCAGTTGAAGTAGACGGGCAAATCATCCGCGTCTATGACGACCACAACCATACACAGGTCTCAGCAGCTAACTATCCGCGCGACTACGACCATCGCTGGGTACGCATCCAGCGCCCATGCGTAGTGGTAGGCGGTGAGTTGACAATCGACATGCTTGAGCTTCAGTACGACTTCACTTCAAAGTTGTACGAAGCACCGCTGCAATTGAAGTCAAACTGCGGACTACTGCTCATCGACGACTTTGGCCGCCAGAGAATCGACCACAAGTCACTGTTGAACAGATGGATTGTACCGCTGGAAAAACGTGTGGATTACTT
>JAKFVJ010000224.1 GCA_021732245.1 Candidatus Obscuribacterales bacterium
GAGACAGACTGAATTCAGCACTTTGTGGTGCCGAGCCCTTCAATATTCTGTCGATAACTGACGAACCTCCGGCAGCGGCTCCAGGTATTGCCGAGGCAATGTTTGGAGTGCCACCAGTATTGGCTAGAGGATTCGATGGTGGAATATTCGTTTGCAATCCGCCTTGTGAAACAGCACCGGCAGTGTTTACCGTAGTTGACGAATTTTCAGCGACGGTTTGATTGGTCACATTTTCTTGAATGATCTGTGGGCTGCTATCTGTGGTCACATGAGACTGCTCGACTCCTCCGGCAATATATTGAGATTCCGGTTGCGCGTATTGAGACTGATCGAATACCGGCTGCTGCTCAATAAATGTCGGTTGTGCTTCCGAAACAACAGGAGTTGAGATGTCTTGCGGCACCATCTGCACGGATTCAGTCTGGATATTCTGCACTTCCGTTTGCATGTTCTGTATTTCAGTCTGCGTATTCTGCATCTCTGTTGTTTGTGTATTTTGAATTTCGGTGGTATGCACAACTTCAGGCGGCTGACTGAAATTGGCTGAGACCGACTGATCAAACATAGGTGGGCTGTTGTATACGACATCGCTGGAGAAGCCACCAGATTGCCCTGCTGCAGAATCGGCAGGAAACTGCATACCACCTGCACCAAATCCTGCTTCCGGAGGTCCAGGCATAATATTGGGAGAAAGACTTGCATCCATTTGATTCGTGCCACCAAAAGTATTCGCAGTATGCGATCCTTCGTGGACATTCATTCCTAAATTGGCATTTATGCCACCTTGGTGCAATTGCGCGGTATCCGGTTGACCACCATGCAATTGTTGGTTAGCAGACACATTACTGCCACCAAAACTAGTGTCACCTGCTGACATAGCCGAACCTGGTGGTGGATTAAGTCCTGCAGCTTGTCCTTGCGCAATGGCATTATGACTTTGGCTGCTTTGGCTATTAGACAAAGAGCTTGACTGAGCACCGGTGATTCCAGGCTGCTGAGATCCTTGACCACCTGCGGATCCAGGCGTGCTGGCGCCACCCTGTCCAACAGCTCCATGCGTTCCGCTTTGTCCGGCAGCTCCATGTCCACCGGCAGCACCGGCACCGAATGCCGGCGGCATATTTTGAGTGCCACCAGCTGGACCAACACCACCAGCTCCAGCGCCTGAAAATTGTGATGACCCAGCCTGAGCAGTTCCTGGCGGTGGTGTCACATGAGCACCAGCACCTTGCGGACCAGCCGTGGCTTGCGAACCAGTTGGCGAGCCAAACGGTGAACTTCCTCCAGCCCCTCCATGTCCGACACCACTGCCACCACCTGCACCGGCACCACCTCCACCATGAGTTGTAGTACCGCCTCCTAGAGGACCGCCGCCGAGCGTTAAACCAGCTGACTGTCCAGCAGCCGCTCCGGCAGGTGCTCCTGCGCCCGGTTGACCACCAGGTGCGCTGGTTCCACCGGCGGCATGTCCACCGGCTTCTTTATGCGCTGCTGAAATTGCAGCGCCTTGCGCTCCTACCCCACTCTTAGCGCCAAGAGCCGCGGCATTCCCGGCAGCATGTGAACCTGCCTCTTGCGCCGCGGATGCTGCTTCACGTCCGGCCGCCTGGACAAGTCCCAAGAAGTTAAACGCGTGTTGCACTGAATAGATTGACAGCACATTGAGCGCGGTCATGATTACTGTTCCTGTGGTGCACACATTACGGAAACAAGCCATCAAAAGAATAGTTGTATTCCAGAACAGTGCCCAGAAACAAATAATGAGCACACCTTCAATCCAACTACCGAGTGCTTTTCTAAAAGTATCAATCGGCCATACCCAAAGTGCAGCCACAATCGGTCCCATCAAAAACAAATAGTGCAGATAGGCCAACTGAAATGCGCACATGACGTTCCATGTACCTGCGAGTCCGACGTTAGCTATGTTCACAGCTACACGTGAAATATTCATCAAAACTGGCGTTGTTTCATCAGCTAGATCATTTACATTGCTGCCGCCCTTACATGGATCCGGTCCATAAATGTCATAGGACTCTCTTTCGTGATCAGTCCAAGCCTGCAGATCTCCTGCGCCTTTTCCGGACGGTTGGGTTTTACGGAAGATGCCATTGTCGTTGGAATCTTTCGGTCTAATTGGGAAAGCGCGCTTCTCGGCACACTCTGCATCCTTGTACATATTACTGTGGAATATTCGCTGGTAATTATCTCGAATCGTGAGCGCCATCGAGTTCGATACGTCAATTCCGTAATTAACGACAAGATAGGTTGCTGGAATAAAGAAAATGGCCACGATAGAGCGAATAATACCGTCAAAGGGATTAACGTCACCAAACAGTGGTGAACCTTGAGCGATAATTGCTTTTACTTGCGCAAGAACCGCACCAGGCAAAAGGAGCAATACTGCCATCGGCACAAATAGCTTGTCGCGAATAGTATTCCAACGGTTGCCTGCTTGAGTCGTGAAGTTGGGCAAATATTTCTCAGCATATTCAATTGCGGAAGCTGATTGGTTGCGTGCTAGGTTAGCTGCGCTGTTAGCTGCCGATTGCGTCTGAATCATACCCATAGCGTTTATAACCCAGATTACCTTTTCCGGGTCAAACAATTGCTCAAGCATGATGTTTTGATCGTATCTATGCAGAATCTGGTACTGAGTATCAGAAATCGGCAAACCAAATGTTATCAATGGATTGCGTTGAATACCTTGGTCTCTCATTGTAGGAACAATAGAAACAGCTTCCTTGACGAAGACCGGCCAAACTTGCACAGGTCCTGTCAAATTGTGTTTGACTTTTCCTGGGCCTTTTGATTCTTCTTCAACTACGACATCTTCTCCGCCATATTTCGTAGGAGCAAAGCTCTTGGCGTTTTTCATACGCTTATAGAAGTCTTCTCTAATATCGCTGGCGGTCCCAGGATTAGAGTCATTTTTGTCGGAGCTGGCACCAGGTCCACCGGCTTCATTTTGCGCGAATGCCAGAGGCACCACTGACAAAAAGCAGAAGGCTAAGGTGAACAATACTAGTAATTTCTTGACGTTCATTTGGCTAAACATTTGTAGTACTGGTACTCCTGTATAAGGGCATTAATTGCCCTTTCCTTTGTCTCCACCCTTGTCGCCTGGTGGTGGCGGTGCTGAAGGTGGCGGTGGTGCTGAAGGTGGTGACGGCGGTGCCGA
>JAKFVJ010000449.1 GCA_021732245.1 Candidatus Obscuribacterales bacterium
GTTCCTTTGAAGACATCAGACCTATTTAATTATAAGGTTATTCGTCATATAGTGACTCAGACCTGTTGGCCGGGCAATATATTACTTACTGGCCGCCGCTGTTTTGTTATGCGTGATGATTCCTTCGGCCAGGTTGCCCGGTACTTCTTCGTAATGGCTGAATTCCATAACGAAGGTGCCTTGACCGCGCGTTTTGTTGCGCACGTCTGTGGCATAACCAAACATTTCGCCTAGAGGAACCGAGGCTTTTACCTTGGACTGTTTGTCAACGGTATCCATGCCTTCTACGCGTCCGCGACGGCTGGACAAGTCGCCAATTACATCGCCCATGTATTCTTCCGGTACTTCTACTTCCACCTTCATTACAGGCTCAAGCAAAATTGGCTTGGCTTTCATGAAGCCTTCTTTGAAGGCGATAGAACCAGCGGCGCGGAATGCCATTTCTGACGAGTCCACTTCGTGGTACGAACCGAATACGAGTGTGGCGCGCATATCGATAACTGGATAACCAGCCAAGATACCGGATGCCATAGCATCGACAATACCGTGCTCGATTGCTGGAATGTATTCTTTTGGAATGACACCACCAACAATCTTGTTGACGAATTCGAAGCCTTTGCCTGCTTCCAGTGGTTCAATTTCGATAACGCAATGTCCGTATTGACCACGACCGCCTGACTGACGGATGAATTTGCCTTCTTGCTTAACGTGTTGTTTGATAGTTTCACGATAGGCAACTTGTGGTTTACCGACGTTGGCTTCTACTTTGAATTCACGCAACAAACGGTCGACAATAATTTCCAGGTGCAATTCGCCCATACCGGCAATGATTGTCTGGTTGGTTTCCGGATCGACTTTGACTTTGAAGGTTGGATCTTCTTCTGCCAAACGTCCAAGCGAGATACCAAGTTTGTCGGAGTCTGCTTTTGTCTTTGGTTCGATAGCAACCGAGATAACAGGTTCCGGGAATTTCATGGATTCCAGAATAATCGGTGCGTTATCGGCACAGAGCGTGTCACCAGTTGTCGTGTCTTTCAAGCCAACGGCGGCAACAATGTCACCGCAGTATGCTTCTTGAACGTCTGTACGTTGATCAGCTTGCAATTGCACGAGACGGCTTATGCGCTCGCGCTTGTCTTTGGTGGCATTGGCTACATATGAGCCGGCTGTGAGCTTACCGCTATAAATGCGCAAGAATGTGAGTTTGCCAACGAATGGGTCGGTCATAACCTTAAAAGCTAGAGCAGAAAACGGTTCATCATCAGTAGGTTTACGGATAGCTTCTTCGCCACTGGGCAAAATGCCTTTTACGGACGCGACATCAACCGGTGATGGCAGGTAGTCGACTACGGCATCGAGCAAGAGCTGAATGCCCTTGTTCTTAAATGCAGAACCGCAAAGAATTGGTATCAACTTATTGCCGCAAACTGCTCTGCGCAAGGCGGCTTTCAATTCATCGAGGGTTGGCTTTTCACCACTTAGATATTTCTCCATCAGAGCATCATCGGTTTCGATAATTGCTTCTTCTAATGTATGGCGGTATTCAGCAGCCTTTTCCTTCAAGTCATCCGGAATCGGTACTTCTTGAATCTTGCGACCTAACGGATCATCTTCCTCATAGAGGTAGGCTTTTTCGCCAATCAGATCGATAACGCCAGTGAAGCCGGCTTCGGCGCCGATTGGCAGTTGAATCGGGTGAGCATTGGCCCAGGTGGAATGCATTCCGGCCAAGCCTTCTTTGATTTGTTTGACTACGCGATAGAAGTCTGCACCTGAGCGGTCCATTTTGTTGACCAGCACCATGCGCGGTACTTCGTATCTGTTAGCTTGTTTCCAAACTGTGTTTGTTTGAGGTTGTACACCGGCTACGGCGCAAAGAACGATAATTACACCGTCCAACACGCGCATGGAGCGTTCGACTTCTACGGTAAAGTCGACGTGTCCTGGTGTGTCGATGAGGTTTATTTGCTTGTCTTTCCAACGGCTGGTGATGGCGGCTGCGGTAATTGTGATGCCGCGCTCTTTTTCTTGAGCCATCCAGTCGGTAACTGATGTCCCTTCGTGTACTTCACCCATGCGGTGAATCAGACCGGAATAGAACAAAATACGCTCGGTGCAAGTGGTCTTGCCAGCGTCGATGTGGGCTGCAATACCCATGTTCCGTATGTCTTTGAGATCTTTCGTTCTAGGCACGGCTTGGTTCCTTTCTGAGGGACTCAGGATGAGTTGAGCGCTATCCGCATATCATCGCGGTTTTAAGAGGGATTTTGGACAAAATCAAGAATTGATTAATACTTCTTGACAAGCATAGCAGCTCTGAAGTATTTCAGACCTGCTACTGCTCTTTTATGGATCGAAAGTAGGGGCGCATTGCATGCGCCCTTCATTTAGTAGCGGTAATGGGCAAAAGCCTTGTTGGCTTCAGCCATCTTGTGGGTCTCGTCCTTCTTACGGACTGAAGCACCGGTACCGTTGGAGGCATCGATGAGTTCACCGGAAAGACGCTCAGCGAAGCTACGTCCGGCGCGCTTGCGGCTGTTGGCTATTAACCAAGCCGTAGCGAGAGCTACACCACGCTGTTGCTTCACTTCTACAGGTACTTGATAGGTAGAACCACCGACGCGGCGGGCTTTTACTTCTACCAATGGTGTCACATTCTTGACAGCCTTGTTGAAGACATCCAAGGATTCTAGCTTGGTTCTTTCTTTGATCAAATCAAGAGCATCATATAAAGCACGTTGAGCGGTGCTCTTTTTACCGCGCTGCATCATGCGGTGTACAAAACGCTGGACCAATTGGCTGTTAAAAACACCGTCCGGCGTTGGAACTCTTTTTTCGATTACTGCTCTTCTTGGCATTTGTTTCTACCTTGGTTATTGAAATTACTTCTTGGCTGCGCCAGCTTTAGGCTTCTTGGCACCGTACTTAGAACGGGATTGCATTCTGTCCTTAACACCAGCGGTATCAAGGGCGCCACGCACGATGTGGTAGCGAACGCCTGGCAAATCTTTGACACGGCCACCGCGTACCAATACGACAGAGTGCTCTTGCAGGTTGTGTCCGACGCCTGGGATATAGGCGGTGATTTCCATGCTGTTGGTTAAACGCACACGGGCAATTTTACGCAAAGCGGAATTTGGTTTTTTAGGGGTGGTAGTTTTTACC